>CBFCWZ010000385.1:0-2875 GCA_965601935.1 uncultured Ilumatobacteraceae bacterium | reverse complement strand
CGTCGTGGAAGGTGGAGGGGACGCGGTCTCTCGGTGAGTGGGTTGGGGTTGAAGAGTGTTCCGCCGAGTAGTGGCTGCCCTCGTTTCCGTCGCGATCCTTGCTCTTCCATCCCGGGTTGACGCCGGGCGAGGTGAGACCGACCCGGGCGGGTGTTCTACTTCGGTTTCGGGGGGTGGGGCTACTACTGAGTGCGGCGATCCGGGGTCGGGTGGGTCGCAGTCAGCGGGGGCCAGCCGGCCGGTGGACAATCCGTGTACGTGGCGGACCGTCGGCTACGACGAGGCCTTCGCGGGTGGGACGGTGATCGAGCCCGATCCCGGGGCGGGGTACGAATACCTCCCTCACACCGACGGCGCCATCGGCCGCCGGTGGGCGGACGGGACCGATGAGAAGGGCTTTCGCAAGCAGTGCTCCGACGGCACTGGTGGGTTCGTGTGGGTCGACGTCACCATCTCGGTCCAGGACGTCATCGACGACGCCACCGCCCGCGTCCGGCAGATGGCCCCGCTCCCGACATTGAACGTGAACCCCGCACCTGAGACGGGTGGCTTCGTCAACCTCGGCATGTGGCTGGCCGTCGAAGCGACAGCCCCTGCGCCCGTCCGAGTCGAGGCCGGCGGTCATTGGGCGGTGGCCTCCCTCACGCCCGTGTCGACGACGTGGTCGTTCGGCAACGGTGACACCCTCACCTGCGATGGTCTCGGGGAACCGATCGCGGACACCACCACCGTCGAACAGGGCCCCTGTGGCTACACCTTCGAGACGTCGTCGCCCGACGGCTCGCCGTTCCAGTTGTCGGCGACGCTGAACTGGAGCGTCGACTACGTGTCGTCGGGCGGTTCTGGCCACGCCGGCACGATCGACCGCACGATCTCGGTCCCCTACGACGTCGACGAGGTCCAGTCGGTGGGCGAGGAGTCCCGCAGCCTCGGCTGACCGGAATCGAGGGAGGAGCCCGAGTCCTCCGCTGCCATGCTGTCCGCCAGCCATGGCCTCCCGCTCCCACCGTTCCCGGCGGCGCCGTCCGCCGACCACGCCGGAGCAGCGCGCCGCGCGTGAGGCCGGTCGCTCCCGGCTCGTCGAGAAGGGCCGTCTCGGGGCCCCCGACACGCTCCCCATCGCCGACCGCTACGACGAACTCGTCGACGCGATTGCCGCCCACCAGGTCGTCGTGGTGGCCGGCGAGACCGGGTCGGGCAAGAGCACACAGCTCCCCAAGATCTGCCTCGCCGCTGGTCGCGGAGTCGAGGGGATGATCGGACACACCCAGCCGCGGCGTGTGGCCGCCCGCACCATTGCCGAGCGGGTCGCCGAGGAGGTCGGGTCGAAGCTGGGTGAGGACGTCGGCTACGCGGTGCGGTTCACCGACGAAGTGGGAGACGGAACCCTCGTCAAGGTGATGACCGACGGCATCCTGCTCGCCGAGATCCAGCGGGACCGCGACCTCCGTCGCTACGACACGATCATCATCGACGAGGCCCACGAACGCAGCCTGAACATCGACTTCCTCCTCGGCTACCTCGCCCAGCTGCTGCCGCGACGGCCGGACCTGAAGCTCATCATCACCTCGGCGACGATCGACACCGAGCGGTTCGCCCGTCACTTCGCCCGCGATGGTGTCGAGGCGCCGATCGTGGAGGTGTCCGGGCGCTCCCATCCGGTGGAGGTGCGTTACCGCCCCTATGAGGAGGACGAACGCGACCAGGTGCAGGCGATCCTCGACGCCGTCGACGAACTCTCTCACGAGGGCCCCGGGGACGTGCTCGTGTTCCTGTCCGGGGAGCGCGAGATCCACGACACGGCCGACGCGATCCGCCGCCGCCGGGACCCGAACACCGAGGTGCTCCCTCTCTACGCACGGCTCTCGTCTCACGAGCAGCACCGCATCTTCCAACCCCACACCGGTCGCCGAATCGTGCTGTCGACCAATGTGGCCGAGACCTCGCTGACGGTCCCGGGCGTGCGCTACGTCGTCGACGCCGGCACTGCCCGCATCTCCCGCTACTCGCGGCGGTTGAAGGTCCAGCGGCTCCCGATCGAACCTGTGTCGCAGGCGTCGGCCAACCAGCGTGCCGGCCGGTGCGGCCGCGTTGCCCCTGGCATCTGCATCCGCCTGTTCTCCGGCGACGACTTCGAGCAGCGCCCCGAGTTCACCGAGCCGGAGATCCTGCGCACGAACCTCGCTTCGGTCATCTTGCAGATGACTGCGATCGGGCTGGGTGACGTCACTCGCTTCCCGTTCGTCGAGCCGCCCGACTCGAGGGCGATCCGCGACGGCTACCTCCTCCTGGAGGAACTCGCTGCGATCGAACCGGCCAGCCGCGATGACGGACGGCGCAAGCTCACCAAGATCGGGCGCCGTCTCGCCCGGCTTCCCGTCGACCCTCGTCTCGGGCGGATGGTGCTCGAGGCCGACCGCCACGGCTGTGTCCGCGAGGTGCTCGTGATCGCCGCCGCGCTCTCGATCCAGGACGTGCGCGAACGGCCACAGGAGAACAGGGAGCAGGCCGCCCAACTCCACGCTCGCTTCCGCGTGCCCGGCTCGGATCTCCTCACCATCGTGAAGCTGTGGGACCACCTCCGCGAGAAGCAGCGTGAGTTGTCCGGCAACCAGTTCCGCCGGATGTGTCGCACCGAGTACCTGCACTACCTCCGGGTCCGCGAGTGGACCGACCTCTACAGCCAGCTCCGCCGGGTGGCAGGTGACCTGGGGATTCGTCCGGGCACCGACGAGGGGCACCCCGATCGCGTGCACCAGGCGGTGCTGGCCGGCCACCTCTCCCACGTCGGGATGCGCGACGGCGAGCGGCGCGACTATCGCGGTGCCCGGCAAGCCGAGTTCGTGATCGCCCCCGGCTCGGTGCTGACCCGGCG
>CBFCWZ010000384.1:0-2876 GCA_965601935.1 uncultured Ilumatobacteraceae bacterium | reverse complement strand
CACCCACACCCGCTACAGCACCTGGCGCCCTATCCGCTGACCTCCCTGACACCATTGCGTCAGTGGCGGAAGTGGCGTTGGCCGGTGAAGACCATGGCGATGCCGTGTTCGTCGGCGGCGGCGATGACCTCTTCGTCGCGGACCGAGCCGCCGGGCTGGATGACGGCGGCGACACCCGCTGCGGCGGCGGCGTCGAGGCCGTCACGGAACGGGAAGAAGGCGTCACTGGCGGCCGCTCCCCCGCGTGCTCGTCCGTCGGCCCGCTCGCCGGCGAGTCGGGCGGAGTCGAGACGGTTCTGCTGGCCGGCCCCGATGCCGACGGCCTGACGGTCCTTGGCGTAGACGATCGCGTTGCTGCTCGTTGCCGCGCAGACGGTCCAGGCGAACTGGAGGTCGTCCCACATCTCGCCGGTGGGCTGGGTCTCGGTGACCACCTCCCAGTCGGGGCTGCGTCCCTCGATGGGGTCCGGTTCCTGGATGAGCATGCCCCCGTCGACGGGACGCACATCGAAGCGCCACTCCCCCGGTTCTTGCGCCTGGAGGATGCGCAGGTTCTTCTTCGAGCCCAGGATCTCGAGTGCCTCGTCGGTGAAGTCGGGGGCCACGACCACCTCGGTGAACACGTTCACCAACTCGCCCGCCATCGCACCGTTCACGACCTGGTTGGCCGAGACGATGCCGCCGAAGGCGCTGACCGGGTCGCAGTGATGCGCCCGGTGATACGCCTCCTCGATCGAGGCGGCGACCGCCACGCCACAGGGGTTGGCGTGCTTCACGACGACGCACGCCGGCTCGTCGAAGCGGTTCACGAGCCGCCACGCCGCCGAGGTGTCGTAGAGGTTCAGATAGCTGAGCGCCTTGCCCCCGTGCACGATGATCGAATCCCACCAGCCGGTGGTGCCGATCGAGCGGTAGCGGGCACCCTGCTGGTGAGGGTTCTCCCCGTAGCGGAGCGGTTGAGCTCGCTCGAGGGCGAAGTGGATCGTGGCCGGCAGACGGTCCGTCGCGTCGGACATCGCCGGATCGGCGGCGTGAACCGGCCCTTCGGGCGAGTCGAACCAGGTCACGATCGCCGCGTCGTAGGCTGCAGTGTGGGCGAACGCGTCGCGGGCGAGGTGGGCACGAGTCGACGCCGAGAGCACCCCGCCCTCGGTGAGTTCCTCGACCACCTTCCGGTAGTGCTTCGGGTCGACGACGACCCCGACGTGGGCGTGGTTCTTTGCCGCCGCGCGCACCATCGCCGGACCCCCGATGTCGATCAGCTCGATCGACGGGTCGGACCCGAACGGGTAGAGATTGACCACCACGAGGTCGATCGGTGTGATGTCGTGAGCCGCCATGTCGGCCGTGTGCTCGGGGTCGGTGGGGTCGGCGAGGATTCCACCGTGGACCTTCGGATGGAGGGTCACCACACGGTGCCCGAGAATCGCGGGCACGCCCGTCAGGTCGGCAACATCGGTGACGGAGATGCCGGCGGACTCGATGGCCGTGGCGGTGCCACCGGACGAAACGAGTGTCCAGCCGAGGGCGGCGAGGTCGCGGGCGAGGTCGGTGACACCTGCCTTGTCGTAGACGGAGAGGAGAGCTGTTGGCACGTCGTGCACCGTACCGGCCGAGTCGTCACCGGCTCGCAATACGTGCGCTGCCGTACCGGCCATCGTCTACCGTCGATCTGACGCGACGCGTACTGGAGGAATGACGGTGGACTTCTCGAAGTTCAAGATCCACGACTGGCTGATGGTCGGCGGCGGTGCAGCGATGCTCGTTCTGGGCTTCGCGCTCGACTGGACCTCGGTCAATACAGGGTTCGGCTCGGCAAGCGGCGACGGACCGTTCGACTACTTCTTCACCGGCGGCATCGCCTGGCTCCTGATCGTGGCAGTCGGTGTGCTCGCCTTTCTCCGGAAGGCCGACATCCTCCCCGACAACCGACCGTGGGCGGTCATCTTCGTCGGCGCGACCGGCCTGGCCACGATTCTCATGGTCCTGCGGATCCTCCTCGGCGCCCGTTTCGACATCGCCGATCGCGGCATCGGGATGTGGGGGGCTCTGGTCTGGTCGGGTGTCGCGCTCGCCGGCGCGGTGATGGGTTTCCAGGCCGGTGGGGGCAACCTGTCCGATCTCACCGACCTCAACAAGCTCAAGGAGTCGTTCGGTGCGACCGCGGACGGCGACGTGCCACCGCCACCTCCCCCACCTCCGCCCCCCGCTCACCCGGCACCACCCTCCGACGGCGAGCAGGATCCGCCGCCCACCGCCTGACGGAACCGCGCGCGCGAAGCGACCCCGTCGCCCCACTCGGAGTGGAGGCAACGGGGTCGTTCGGCGTCGTCGGGCGGTCCCGGGTCAGAGCCCGGCGACGATCTCGGCCATGAGTTCGCCGGCCTCGGTGGGGTTCTGGCCCACCTTCACACCGGCTGACGCGAGGGCGTCCATCTTTCCCTGTGCGGTTCCCTTGCCACCGGACACGATGGCACCGGCATGGCCCATCTTCTTGCCGGCGGGCGCAGTGACACCGGCGATGTAGGCCGACATCGGCTTGGAGACGTTGGCGGCGATGAACTCGGCCGCCTCCTCCTCGGCGGAACCACCGATCTCGCCGATCATCATGATGGCATGGGTCTCCGGATCGGCCTCGAACTCGCGCAGGCAGTCGATGAAGTCGGTGCCCGGGACGGGGTCGCCGCCGATGCCGACACAGGTCGACACGCCGATGCCCTTCTGCTTCAGCTCGTAGAGCGCCTGGTAGGTGAGCGTGCCCGACCGGCTCACGATCCCCACGTTGGGACTGTCGGCGCTCGGCGATTCGGCGATCTCGCCGGCGGTGATGCCGATGTTGCACTTGCCGGGGCTGATGATGCCGGGGCAGTTCGGGC
>CBFCWZ010000383.1:0-2890 GCA_965601935.1 uncultured Ilumatobacteraceae bacterium | reverse complement strand
CCCGAGGAAGTGCGCTTCGCCATCGAGGACGTCGTCTCCTCGATCGTGTCGTCGGTGGTCCGCTGCCTGTCGAAGGCGCCGCCCGAACTGTCACAGGACTTCCTCGTCCGCGGGATGTACCTCGTCGGTGGTGGCGGCCTGCTCCGTGGGCTGGCCGAGCGCGTCGAACGTGAGACCGAGGTGCCCGTCCGCATGTCCAACGTGCCGCTCGAAGCAGTCGTGCTCGGCGCCGGTCACGTCATCGAGCACTACGAGGCGCTCAAGGGCATGTTCATGGGCGCCCGCCGCTGACAGCAAACCCGAGCGCGGCGGCCAGTCGCACGACGATGCCCGAGATCAGGCGGCCCGCGGACGATTCTCCTTCCACCGGCCAGATGGACGGATGAGGGCCGTGCTGGCGCGGTCCGGGGGGCACAGCGGGCCGACCGGTTCGGTCAGCTCGAGGTGAGGCGCAGGATCGGGCCGTTCTGGGAGAAGGCGTGGAGCGCTCCGTCGGGTCCCGCAGCGATGCCGGCCAGACCTGGCACCTGGGCGAACTCGACCACCGCGCCGCCGGCCGCAGTGGTGTCGTATCCCCAGATCAGCCCGGAGCAGTAGTCGCCGAACACGTACCAGCCGGCCAGGTCGCCGTTCACGTCGCCGCGGGCGACGGCACCTCCGCTCACCGAGCAGTTGCCGTCGACGTGGGGGTACGTGAGGGTCGGAGCGACCGCCCCGTCGGCAGGTTGATCTTCGTTGAACCGGGCGGTGCCCTCCCAGGCACTCCAGCCGAAGTTGACACCCCGCGCCGCGCCGAGCCCCGCAGTGGCGGGAGCCCGGTTCACCTCTTCCTGGCTCCCCTGGCCGACGTCCGCGATCCAGAGGTCCCCGACCAGCGGGTCGAAGGAGAACTTCCACGGGTTGCGGAGGCCGGTCGACCAGATCGTCGGGACCGCTCCCTCCGTGTCCACGTAGGGATTGTCGGACGGGACGGTGAGGGGCTCGTCACCGTCCGGTCGGGGATCGAACCGGTGGATCTTGCCGAGCGGCGACCCGAGATCGAGCGAGGACCGCTCCGGGTCGTCGGCCGACCCACCGTCGCCCAAACCCAGGTAGAGGTGGCCGTCGGGCCCGAAGGCGAGCTCGCCCCCGTTGTGGTTCGAGTAGGGCTGGCCGGCGGTGAACACCGTCCGCTGTGTCGAGCGATCGAGTGTCCCCGTGGCCGTGTCGACCGCGTACTCCGCCACGACCGTGTCGCCGCCGAGGTCGGTGAAGTGGACGTAGGCGAAGGGCTCGGTCGGATGGTACGCCAGGCCGAGCAGGCCGCGTTCGCCCTCGGCCATCGTGAGATCGGAGATGTCGAGCACCGTCTCGGAGGTGCCGGCACGGTGGGCCTCGACGAACCCGCTCTGAGAGACGACGAACAACCGGTCGTCACCCGGCCTGCTCGTGACCTCGGTAGGGCGGGCCACCTGGGCGACCTCGACCAACTCGACCGCGGGAATCGGCAGCGGCCCGGCGACCGGGTCGGTCGTCTCGACGACAATGGAGTCGGCCACGGCAGCCTCCGTGGTGCCGGTCCCCTCGGTGGACGGCGGGGCGGTCTCGACCACGATCGGCACGGCCGGGGCCCCGTCGTCAGAGGGTTGCCGGTCTCCCGCGTTCTCGTCGGAGCCGCACGCGGCGGCCGCCATGAGCACACCGGTGACGAGGAGGGCGAGGCGTGTCATCGCGGGAACCGGGCCAATCCCTCCTGGACCACGTTCACCACGAGTCGGCCGTCGCGCGTGAAGATCCCACCGCTCGCCAGGCCGCGGGCCGCACCGGTGGACACCGCTTCCTGCTGGTACAGCAGCCATTCGTCGGCGCGGAACGGCCTGTGGAACCACATCGCGTGGTCGAGGGAGGCCATCTGGATGCCCGCTTCGGTCCACTGGAGCCCGAACGGGAGAAGGGTCGTGTCGAGCAGTGTCATGTCGCTGGCGTAGGTGACGATGCACGCATGGAGGGCGGGGTCGTCCGGGAGCGAGCCGTCGGCACGCATCCAGACGCGCTGTCCGGTCGCCGCCTTGCCCTGGCGGCTGAAGGGGTCGTCGTCGACGTAGCGCAGGTCGATCGGGCGGGGCCGGTGGTACCACTCGCCCATCCGATCGGCGTGGGGCGCCATCCGGGTCTTGAAGTCGGGGAGCTCCTCGGGCGGTGGTACGTCACTCATCTCCTGCTGGTGCTCGGGCCCCGGCTCGAGCACGTGGAAGCTGGCCTGGAGGTTGAAGATCGCGCGTCCGTGCTGGATGGCGACGACACGGCGGGTGGTGAAGCTGCGGCCGTCCCGGATGCGGTCGACGTCGTAGAGGATCGGGACCTCCGGATCGCCGGGACGGAGGAAGTAGGCGTGGAGCGAGTGCACCCGCCGCTCGGGGTCGTCGATCGTGCGGGCGGCGGCAATGAGGGCCTGGCCGGCGACCTGTCCGCCGAAGACGCGCTGACGGTTCTCGTCGGGGGACACCCCGCGGAACAGGTTGACCTCGATGGCCTCGAGGTCGAGCAGGGCGACGAGATCGTCGAGCGCCGTGGGGGAGTCGGGCGAAGGGGTGGTCATGCGGCCCGCTCATGTTGCCACGAGATCTCCTCCCGGCAGATACCTTCGCCAACATGACCTCCGACACCCCCGAATCGTTGGACGGGCCACGCCGTGAGCTGGCTCTCGCCACGAGGGGGTTCATGCCGCCCGACGAGGGGGATGCCCTGCGGCAGGCCGCGCTCGACGCGGCGACAGCGGTGCCGGAGCGACCGTTCCTCGAGCTGGGTTCGTACTGCGGCCGCAGCACGATCTGGCTGGGTGACGCCGCCGAGCGGTCCGGCCGTGTGCTCTATGCCCTCAACCACCACCGTGGTTCGGAGGAGAACCAGG
>CBFCWZ010000382.1:0-2904 GCA_965601935.1 uncultured Ilumatobacteraceae bacterium | reverse complement strand
ACTCCGCCAGCTCGGCCACCAGGCCCTCGTCGACTAGAAACGGGACCATGACGACCGCACCGCAGGCTCTCGAACCGCACTGCGAGTGGACCGCGTCGGACGTGGCCGACGAGTCCGCTTGGACCGAGTTGCTCGGCGACCAGGAGCTGTCCGAGATCGACCGTGCGCTCCGCCACGCTCTCGCCGTGTCCGACGACATCCTCCAGATCGGCGTCGACGACTTCCCCCTTCCGTCCGTCAGCCTGCGTCTGGCCGAGATCGAACGCGAACTCATCGACGGACGCGGCTTCGTCCGCCTGCGCGGCGTCGAACGGGACCGGTACACGCAAGCCGAGATGGAGATGATCTACTGGGGGATCGGCCTCCACCTCGGCGCGCCGTGGCCCCAGAACCAGCACGGCCATGTGCTCGGTGACGTGGTCGACCAGGGCAAGGGGCTCGACGACCCCACCGCCCG
The DNA here is from genome assembly GCA_965601935.1 of uncultured Ilumatobacteraceae bacterium. Classification (GTDB taxonomy): domain Bacteria; phylum Actinomycetota; class Acidimicrobiia; order Acidimicrobiales; family Ilumatobacteraceae; genus CBFCWZ01. Next base: position 2,447 of record CBFCWZ010000382.1, on the reverse strand, counting down.
CGGCAACGAGATCGGCGGTGCCGCACTCCCGTTCCACTGCGACGGCTCCGACCTCGTCGGCCTGATGTGCCTGTCCAACGGGCGCGAAGGCGGCCTTTCGGCGGTTGCCAACTCCGTGCGCATCCACAATCTGCTGGTCGAGGAGGACCCCGAGGCGGCGGCGGAGATGTACCTCCCGCAGCCGTACGACTTCCGCGGCGAACAGGCCGAGGGCGGCACGGCCTGGTACGAGGTGCCCGTGTTCACCGAGTGGGACGGTCGGCTGTTCGTGCGCTGCATCCCGCCGTACATCTTCGCCAGCCAGCGCCACGCCGATGCTCCCCGCCTGACGCCCGCCGCGCGCCGGGGGCTCGAGCGCATCGTGGAGCTGGCCGACGACCCTGGCAACCACGTGACGATGGAACTGCAGCCGGGCGACATGCAGTTCATCAACAACTACCACGTGCTGCACGGGCGCACGGCCTACGCCGACGACCGTGCAGGCGGTCAGATCCGGCACCTCAAGAGGCTCTGGCTCGAGACGAAGGTCCTCGAGGACCGCCCACCCTGGTTCCGGAACAACATCAGCTCACACTGGAACCAGCGCCGTCGCGCCAGCCAGATGAAGGTCGTCTGACCTCCCGGGTCAATCGTCTCTGGCCTTGAGCCGGAAGTAGAGGTTGGCAAGGAAGACCAGAGCGACGATCACGAGGATTCCCTGGAGCGCCCAGCCGAGCACGCCGACCAGGCTGCGCAGCACGATCCAGGCCACGATCACCACGATCAGCCAGCCCACGGCACTCGCCGCGAACCCACGCATTCCACCGCCTTCGGCCATCCCGCCATCGTACGGGCGGTCGTTCAGCGTTGGCCGACAGTGAGGGGGACGGTGACGGGGTCGTGGTGGAGGAAGACGAGGGTGAGGTCGGTGGTGGTGCCGTCCTCGAACGGGGTGGAGAGGCCGGTGCACATGAGGTGCAGGCCGTTGGGTTCGAGGACCAGGGGTTCGCCGGGCACGACGGCGAGTTCGCCCTCCTCGGCTGCGGACATCCGGGCGACGCCGTTGTCGTCGACGGTCGTGCGGTGGGCCTGCACCGTGACGCAGTTGTCGGAGCGACCGCCGAGCAGCGCGTCGTCGGGGGCGTCGAGGTTCTCGATCTCGAGGTAGATCGCAGCTTCACTCGCAGTGGCCGGGGTGGGGCGTGTCCATGCGTCGCGGATGGCGAGGCCGTCGTCGACGGTCTCGATCGTCTCCCCGGAAGTGGAATCACTGCCACAGGCGGCGAGGGCGACGAGCGCTGCGAGAAGGGCCGCCCTCACAGCAGTTCGTCGATGTCGGCGGCGAGATCGTCGACGGTGACGGCAGTGGGCCACACGATGCGCAGGCGGCCGTCGGTGTCGATGCCGAGCAGCGACGCGGTGTGGTCGACGTCGTAGCCGGTGTCGGTGTCGTCGCCACGGGCGAAGAACACGCCGTACTCCGTGGCCACACGTTCGATGTCGGAGATGTCACCGGTGGCGCCGAGGAAGTCGTCGCCGAAGGAGGTCACGTACTCGCCGAGCGACTCGAGGTCGTCGCGTTCGGGGTCGACCGACACCATCATCACGTGCACGCGGTCGTCGTCACCCACCTGGTCGCGGGCGAGAGCAGCCTTGTTCAGCGTGGTCGGGCACACGTCGGGACAGTGCGTGTAGCCGAAGTAGATGAGCACGACGTCGCCACGGAAGTCACCCATGTCGACGGGCGTGCCGTCGGCGAACACGAGCCCCTCCATCTCGGGGGCACGGGTCGGCGCCTGCATGACCGTGCCGTGGTAGATGTGCGGCTTGAAGATCTGGTACGCCACGTACCCGGCGCCGAGCAGGAGCAACGGAATGCCGATCAGCATCACGACGATGCGACCCCACGTGCGCTTCTTGCCGGGCGGAGCCGGGGTGTCGACGGGCTGGGGGGCGGGGTCGGTCTGGGTCATGGGTAGCACTGGAAGAGGTGTGCGGCCTCGAAGGCGATGCCGGCGATGCCGCCGGAATTGCGCAGCTCGGAGCCGAGGATGTCGACGTGGCGGACCAGCTTGTCGGAGTCGCCGGCGATCGTCTGGTAGCGGTATTCGCCGCGGATCGTGCCGGTGGAGTCGACGATCGCGTAGCCGGGCGAGAAGTCGTCGACCGAAGCCCGGCGGCGGAAGCCGTAGCCGACCACGTTGGAGATCTGGTTCTCGTCGCCGGTGAGCCACCGCCATTCGGTGTCGGCCAGCGCGTCTGCTCCCGCCGCCGATCGGGCATCGGCGACCTGGTCGAGGTCGGGATCACCGTCGAGAACGATGGTGACCATCTCGAACGGGAGCCCGGCCAGGTCGACCTCGTCGGGAACGCGGGCACCCACCTCGGCCATGGTGTCGTCGACCCGGTCGCACAGCTCGTCGCACTCGAGAGGGACGAACGTGTAGAGCGTCACGGCGCCGCGGGCG
>CBFCWZ010000381.1:0-2905 GCA_965601935.1 uncultured Ilumatobacteraceae bacterium | reverse complement strand
TGTTCACGAGCACGTCGATCCGGTCGCCGTGCGATCCCAACACCTCTGCACAGGCGTCGGCGTCGGTCACGTCGAGGTGGACGCTCTCGCCGCCGATGTCGGCGGCAACCGCGGCCGCACCGTCGTGGTCGACATCGGCGACGACGACATGTGCACCCGCCCCGGCCAGCACCCGGGCGATGCCCTCCCCGATTCCGGTCGCCGCGCCGGTCACCACGGCGTGCGAGCCGCTCAGGTCGAGTTGCATCAGGTGGTTCGCCCCGCCTCGTGGTACTGCACCGTCTCGCCCACGTGGAAGCGGTTCGGCTTCAGGCCGGCGGTGGTGTGCCCCGCGTCGACCACCAGCGTGTGTCCGGTGACGTAGCGGGCTTCGTCGCTGGCCAGATACAGCACGCCGTTGGCGATGTCGTCGGGGAATCCGGCGTAACCGAGCAGTGACATCTTGGCGATGCGGTCGGTGGCGCCCTCCGTGTTCTCGTGGTGGCCGGCGGTGACCTTGGCCGTCATGGCCGTGACCGTGTTGCCAGGTGAGATCGCGTTGACCCGGATCCCGTACTGGCCGAGTTCGTTGGCCACCGACTTGGTGAACCCGATCACGCCGTGCTTCGCCGCGGTGTAGGCGTGGGGGCCGAGGCCGCCCAGGATGCCGGCGGTGCTCGACGTGGAGATGATCGTCCCGGAGCCCTGTGGGACCATCACCCGCGCCGCGTGCTTGGTCCCGAGGAACACTGCCCGCAACAGGATCGAGACCGTGTTGTCCCAGGCCTCGGCAGGCGTCTCGGCGATCGGACCGGTGGCACCGACGATTCCGGCGTTGTTGAACATCACGTCCAGACAGCCGAACTCGGCGACCGCGAGGTCGACCGCGGCGGCGATCTCCTCCTCGCTCGTGACGTCGCACTGGGCGAAGCGAGTGCGATCACCCAGTTCGGCCACCAGCTCCTCGCCGGCGTCGCGCTGCAGGTCGGCGACCACGACCGAAGCGCCCTCCTCCACGAAACGCCGGGCGGTACCGGCGCCGATGCCGCTCGCCCCACCCGTGATCACTGCCACCTTGCCGTCGAGACGTCCCGTCATCTGTGCACTCACTCCATTCGGTTCCCTTGGAGCGGCTCACCTTATGTACCCTCACGCGCGTTCAGTAAGTCAGGGAGAGGTCTGATGATTCGAGGTGTCCACCACGTTGCCGTGTCCACTCCCGACCTCGATCGGCTGGTCGCCTTCTACACCGAACTGTTCGGCTTCGAGGTCGTCATGCAGACCGAATGGGAGGACCGGCCCGCCATCGACGCGATCCTCGGCCTGAAGGACTCCGCCGCCCGCCAGGTGATGTTGAAGTCGGGCAACGCCTACCTCGAGATCTTCGAGTACCACTCGCCCACACCGCGCCCGGGTGACCCCGAGCGTCCCGTGTGCGACCACGGCTACACCCACTTCTGCATCGACGTCACCGACATCGACGCCGAATACGAGCGGCTCGTCGCCGCCGGGATGAGCTTCCACTGCCCTCCCCCGGACTTCGGCGGCGGTTCGATCCGCGCCACCTACGGCCGCGACCCCGACGGAAACGTCGTCGAGCTCCAGGAGGTCCTCGACACCTCCATCCCCTTCTCCCTCGAACGCACCGACCTCATCGGAGACATCAGTTGACCCAGACACACGACGAGAACGACCTCGCACCCGGCGAGGCCCGCTGCCCCGGCCCGAGCACCCGCGACCTCATCCTCGGCGACAGCACGCCGACCCCGGCGCCATTGCTCGAGGAGTCGTACACCTTCCTCGGCGACGCCGACATCTCCTACGACGAGTTCACGTCCCCCGAGTACGCCCGGCTCGAACACGAGCACATGTGGTCGCGCACGTGGCAGTGGGCGTGCCGCGAGGAGCACATCCCCGAGCCGGGCGACTACGTCGTCTACGACATCGGCGACCGCTCCGCGGTGGTCGTCCGCGGCCCCGAGGGCGACATCAAGGCCTTCCACAACGTCTGCCTCCACCGAGGCACACAACTCAAGCCTCCCGGCACCATGGGATACAGCCCCCAGCTGCGCTGCCCGTTCCACGGGTGGACCTGGTCGCTCGACGGCGAGCTGGTCGACCTGCCGTGCGAATGGGACTTCCCCCACGTCCGGAACGACGACTTCACGCTCCCGGAGATCCAGACCGGGCTCTGGGGCGGGTTCGTGTTCGTCAACTTCGACGACGACGCACCGCCACTCGACGAGTACATCGGCGTCCTGCCCGAGCACTTCCAGGGCTCGTGGGACCTCTCCGACCGCTACGTCGAGGTCCACGCCCGCAAGCGCCTGCCCGCCAACTGGAAGGCAGCCGCCGAGGCATTCCTCGAGGCGTATCACATCCTCGAGACCCACCCACAGGCCATCTACACCGCCGGTGACGCCAACGCCCAGTACGACGTGTTCGGCGACAACGTCAGCCGGTTCGTGCACACCACGGCCACCACGAGCCCGCATGTGCCCGAGGAGCGGCGGCCCGACGACGAGGCCATGCTCGACATGCTGATGGCGCGCAAGAGCCCCGGCGAGGACGTCCCCGAGATCCCCGAGGGCCAACGCGCCCGTGACGTGTACGCCCGGCACGTCCAACAACAGATGGGCCGGCAGTACGACAACGACTTCGGCGGCCTGTCGGTGAGCGAGACCATCGACTCGATCGAGTACTTCCTGTTCCCCTGCTCGTTCTTCTTCCCCGGCCTGCAGATCCCGCTCTGCTATCGCTTCCGCCCCGACGGAGACGACCCTGACCGCAGCATCCACGAAGTGCTGTTCCTCCGGCCGAGGCCGGCGACCGGTCCGACCCCCGAACCGGCCCAGCCGTTCGACCTCGATGTCGACGACAGCTACACGCTCGTGCCCGGGTTGCCGACCAACCTGGCCAATGTGCT
>CBFCWZ010000380.1:0-2908 GCA_965601935.1 uncultured Ilumatobacteraceae bacterium | reverse complement strand
GGCCAGGAGCAGTGCCGCCAGTACCTGGAGGCGCCGAACCATGGGATCGGTGAACGCCTCCCGCAACATCTGCCAGGAGCCCCTCCAGGTGATCACCAACACCATGAACCCCGACGCGCACAGCATCCGCCATCCGATCAGCTCGAAGGCGTTGAACGCGCTGAGCCCCTTCCAGTAGACGGTGAGAAACCCCCAGATGAGGTACGCCGCCAACCCGACCCGCACCCCCCGCGCCGTCGAGTCGCCCTCACCCATCCCGCAATGGTGTCAGACACCGCTTCAGGTTCGCGCTTCAGGCTGGCCGTCACACCCGTCCCGTACGTTCCAATGCATGGGACGGAAGAGGCGAGTCGATGCAGCGGGGGCCTGGCACCACGTGATGAACCGGGGGTCGGGCAGGCGAACCGTGTTCGCGACCAGCGGCGAGCGGAGGTACTTCGTCAGATTGCTGTCCGAACTCGAAGAGCGCTTCGGCGTCGAGGTGCACTCGTATTGCCTGATGGGCAACCACTTCCACCTCCTGGTCCGATCCAACGAGGGCTCCTTGTCGGAGGCGATGCAGTATCTCTCCGCGAACTTCACGCGTCACGTCAACCATTGGCGGAACGTGGACGGCCCGATCTTCCGCGGACGATTCCACTCTGTCTCCGTCACCGCGCCCGAGCACCTCCAGGTCCTCGTTCGCTACATCCATCGGAATCCGCTCGACGTGCTTCCGGCGGAGCGCCTCGAGCGGTACCCGTGGTCGAGCCTGCCTGCACTGCTCGGACACCGTTCTGCGCCGGCGTGGCTTCATCGCCGGACGGTGCTGGACTGGTTCGGCGGCGACGCCCGACATCTCGCCGACTTCGTCGTTGGGGATGACCATCACGTGGATGAGCCCGACTGGATCGAGGATCTGAGGCGCCGAAGCACAGTCGAGATCGGCGAGGGCATCAGCTACGTCGAGGAGGGTGAATCACCAGCCGCGCCGGAGATCCTGGTCTCCCTGGAGGCTGCACTCCGGCGGTTCGGCGCGGTCGACTCCCGCGGTCTGCGCCGGAATCGGCCGGGTGCTCGCAATACCGCCCGTCTGGCTCTCACCCTCGTGGCCAGGGACGATCACGGCATCGCGGTGTCCGACCTCGCCGCGTTCTGCGGAGTCACGGATTCCTATGTGCGCAGTGCAGCGACGCGGGCTCGCTCGCGTTATCGGGACGATCCGCAGTTTCGTGAGGTCGTTCATTCTCTACGCCTGGACACTGCCGCCTGACCCTCCAACCTGAAGCGCAACCTGAAGCGGTGTCTGACACCATGGCGGGGTGGAGGTTTCGGTGAGTTCGACGCCGGTGCGGGATGGGGCGGTGTGGTTGGCGGGGCAGTTGCGGGATGCGGTGCGGGCCCGGGGTGGGGCCGCAGTTGCGGTGAGTGGGGGCTCGACGGCGCCGGCGCTGATCTCCGACCTGCTCGACGAGGACGTGCCGTGGGAGGCGGTGTCGGTGTGGCAGGTCGACGAGCGGGTCGCACCCGACGGCGATCCGAGACGCAACCTGGCGCAGCTCGATGCGCTCCCGGCCCGGGTGTACCCGATGCCGGTCACGCAACCGGACCTGCGTGAGGCGGCACAGCGGTACGAGCGGACTCTGCCCGACCGCTTCGACGTGGTCCACCTCGGCGTCGGGGAAGATGGCCACACCGCGTCCTGGCCGCCCGGAGACGATGCCGTACTCAGGAGCGAGAACCGGGTCGAGATCGTGTCCGAGTTCCATGGCACGGCACGGATGACCCTGACCACCCGCGTCGTGAACGCGGCGCGCCGACGGATGGTCCTCGCTCACGGCATCGGCAAGGCGCCGGCCATCCGGCGATGGGTCGGAGGCGACGATGCACTTCCGGTGAGCAGGGTCGAACAACTCGACACGCGTGTGTTCCTCGACACCGGTGCAGCAGCCGAACTCCGGCAGTAGCTTCGGCCCCGATGGATCCTGCTGCGCGTCTCTCCACCGTTCCCCGTCCGTCCGACCTCCGAACGCTCTTCGACACCGATCCCGAGCGCTCCGACCGGTACGTCATCCAGGCAGCCGACCTTCGGGTGGACTACTCGAAGAACGCCCTCGACGACGGCGTCCTCGCTGCCCTCGTCGACCTCGCCAGGGAAGCCGGCGTGGAAGATCGGCGGGCGGCGATGTTCGGGGGACAGCACATCAACACCACCGAAGGACGCGCCGTCGGCCACGTGGCTCTGCGGATGCCCCCCGACGGCGAATTCGTGGTGGACGGCGAGAATGTCGTCCCGGCCGTCCACGAGGTACTTGCCCAGATGCGTGCCTTCGCCGACCAGATTCGCTCGGGTCGACGCATCCGCCATGTCGTGAACATCGGCATCGGTGGGTCCGACCTCGGTCCGGCGATGGCCTACCAGGCGCTCCGACCGTTCCGCCACGACTCGATCCGGTGCTCGTTCGTCTCCAACGTGGACGGTGCCGACCTCGACTCGGTCCTCGCCGACGCGGTGGCCGAGGAGACCCTGTTCATCATCGCCTCGAAGACCTTCGGCACGCTCGAGACCCTCACCAACGCCCGAGAGGCGCGGGCCTGGTTGGTGGAGCAGCTCGGTGAAGAGGCCGTCGCCGACCACTTCGTCGCGGTGTCCACCAACGAGGAGAGGGTCGCCGCGTTCGGAATCGACACCGCAAACATGTTCGGCTTCTGGGACTGGGTCGGTGGTCGCTACTCGGTCGGTTCGGCGATCGGCCTGTCGCTCATGATCGCCATCGGACCGGACGGCTTCGCCGAGTTCCTCGAGGGGCTCCATCGGATGGACGAGCACTTCCGCACCGCGCCGCTCGCCGAGAACGCGCCCGTCCTGCTCGCACTGATCGGGGTGTGGCACTCCAACGCCCTCGGCTACGATAGCAAGGCCGTACTC
>CBFCWZ010000379.1:0-2957 GCA_965601935.1 uncultured Ilumatobacteraceae bacterium | reverse complement strand
ACTACTCGATGCCGAACGCTCGCAGCAGCCTCTCGATCACCCAGTAGACGAGATATCCGACCACGGCGATGATCGTCGGCGGGAGCAGCCACGGCGCCGCCGTCGCGGCGACGACGCCCGCACCCCACTGTTTCCCGAACAAGGCGCCGGAGACGAGGGCCAGCACGATCGCCCCGATGAGGACGGGGACTTCTTCAGCGTCTGCAGGGAGGTCGCCTCCCCCGACGAGGGCGACCGTCGCCATCACCGCAGCAGAGATCCCGATGACGGCGAGCAGCCCCCACAGCACCATCAACGCGCGCCGGTACCCGCCGACCGCCCAACGGGTCCGCATGGCCGTCGCCGCCCACATGATCCAGCGTTTCGTGAACGGGACCTCCACCGAGTCGAGCATGAACCGGAAGTAGCGATCGCTGGCGCTGTCGTTCTGCAAGACCCCACCGTTCGGCGTCGAGCCCTCGATGAGGTTGTCGTGGATGAGCGCGGCCGGCGTGTGGCGCCCGTACGGGCCCACGAACCACCGCAGGAACTGTGGCACCGAGGCGAGGTCGGACTTCCCCAGGCCCGCGGTGTCGATGGTGCGCGCCTGCTCCTTCATCTCGTCAGTGATGTCGTCGAAGCCGTCCAGCCCCATGTCGCCCGTGTAGCGAATGGTGCCACCGATCAGGAAGTCCTTGCCCGTGATCTGCAGGAGTGGGATCGCGGCGCCGTTGTCCCCGTCGACCTCGAAGCAGTCACCCCACGGCATCTCGGCTGACGGGTCGTCGCCCCCGGGCGCGACGAGCGCGCCCCTGAATCGGTTCTGTGTCGATGCCGGGTCGGCCATCGGTGCCCCCTTGTCGTGCGTCGCCTGCCCGGATCAACAGCAGACCCGCTACGACGCCCACTTGTCGGTCTCAGTATGGACGGCGGTACGCGCGCCGGCAAGGATGCCGCCTGGCGCGGTCAGTTCCCGACCGGCGGCAGGCTGTGGCAGATGCTCTCGAAGACCTCGTCGACCCCGGGTGACGCGTCGATGTGCAAGATGAGTTCCTTGCGGCTGAAGATGTCGAGTACCGGCTGGGTCTTCTCGTGGTAGTCCTCGACGCGACGGGCGAGCGCCTCCGGGTTGTCGTCGGCGCGTTGGACGAGTCGTCCACCGCAGACGTCGCACACGTCCGCCACCTCAGGGCGGTGGGCCATGAGGTTGTAGTCGAGGCCGCAGCCCTCACACAGACGCCTCGACAGCACCCGCCGCTCGACCTCTTCGGGCTCCAGTTCGAGATTGATCACCGCGTCGATGTCGAAACTCTCCAGGAAGAACTCGGCCTGGTCGCCGTTGCGCGGGAAGCCGTCGATGATGAACCCGTAGTTCCAGTCGTGCTCCATCAGCCGCTGTTGGACCACGGCTTCGACGACGTCGTCGCTCACCATGTTCCCCGAATCGATCGCCCGCCGCACCCGCGCCCCCATCTTCGTGTGGCTCTGGACGTTCCAACGGAAGATGTCGCCCACGCTGAGATGGACGAGGTCGTATCGCTCGGCGAGCAGCTTGGACTGGGTCCCCTTGCCGCTCCCCTGCACTCCCATGATCACGTATTTGTGCACCCCGCCATCGTGCCACGCCGCAACCGGTGTCAGACACCTGTTGCAGCTTGCGTTGCAGGTTGGGGCACGCCGGTTCCGGGCAGGCTGCGTCCGGTGCCGGCCGCCGCTGCGGGTCACCTCACGATCGAGGGGATCATTGCCTCGATCAGATGGGGGCCGGGTTCGGCGTAGGCCCTCTCCAGCTCGCGGCTCAGGGCGTCGGCGGTGTCGACCCGCACGGCGGGGACGCCCATGCCCTGGGAAATCGAGACGAAATCGAGGTCGGGCCTGCGCAGGTCGAGCATCGAGAGCGCCTTGGCCCCGTCGGCAGCTGCGCCGACGGCCTTCAACTCGAGGTTCAGCACGGCGTACGACTGGTTGTTGAGCAACACCGTGGTGACGTTCAGGTCCTCACGGGCCTGGGTCCACAGCGACTGGATCGTGTACATCGCGCTGCCGTCGGCCTGCAGGTTGAGCACCGGGCGGTCGGGGCACGCCACCGCCGCGCCGGTCGCGAGCGGCATGCCCTGGCCGATCGCCCCGCCGGTGAGCATCATCCAGTCGTGGGGCGGACAGTTCTGGGTCTCGTGGCCGAGGAAGATCCCGCTCGTGGTCGCCTCGTCCGACACCACGGCGTCGTCGGGCATGGTCGCGGCCACCGCACGGGCGAAGGAGGCGACGTCGAGTGCACCATCGGGATGGGTCCGGTCGACGGCCTCGGACGGCACCGGAGCCTCGGGCACTCCGAGTTCCTCGGCGAGCGCCGCCAGGACGGTGTCGGAGTCGGCGCCGATGGGCGCCAGCTGGTGGACCGAGGTTCCCTCGGGAACGAGCGACCCGTCCTGTTCCGGGTACCCGAAGAAGGCGACCGGGGACTTGGCCTCCACGAGGATGAGGTGATCGAGACCGTCCAGCTGCTCCAGCGCGGTGGGCCCGCGGTAGTTGAGCCGGTCGAACTCGGGCCGCCCCGCCCCTCTCTCGGTGCGGGAGGAGAACGTCTCGGTGAACACCTGGGCTCCGGTGGCCTCGGAGATCCGGTGCAGCAATGCAGGGGCCGCACCCCTCAGCGCGCCTCCACCCACGAGGAGGCCGCACCGACCACCGCTGCGCAACAGGCCTGCGACGTGCTCGACCGCCTTCGAGCCGACGACGGCAGGGCCGAACAAGGCGGCGTCGGGGCCGACGACACCACCCTCGCCCCACGACACGTCGGCGGGAAGGATCAGAGTGGCCACACCGCCGGGCGGCCACACCGCCGCGGCGACCGCATCGGCGGTGTCGATCCCGATCGACTCTGGCTCCAGGGTGCGGCGCGTCCACACCGAGACCGTCTCGGCCAGCGCGTCGATGTCGGACTCGAGTGGCGCGTCGAGTGCCTTGTGGGTGAGTGC
>CBFCWZ010000378.1:0-2974 GCA_965601935.1 uncultured Ilumatobacteraceae bacterium | reverse complement strand
CAGGGCCCGAGGTGTGTCGAGGTCGGCGGCGAGAGCCATCGGCGCGTGCAGTTCGAGCGCGGCCATGTTCGCCGCCCAGATCATGGCCGCCGGCTCCTCGATGCAGCAGTAGTCGATTCCGCCCCGCCGGTCACCGGGACCGCGGGCCACGGCCAGCCAGTCGGGGCGATGGGTGGGACAGCGTTTCTCGAAGAAGCCGTCGGACCCGCTGCCGTCCGGGTAGCGGCGGAAGGTCAGACACCTGCCGGCAAGGTGAGGAAGGGCCCAGGGAGAGATCCGCGCGTGATAGTCCACGATCTCCGCCTTCGTGAACCCCGACGGGTAGAGCACCTTGTCGAGGTTCGTCAGGCGCAGGGTGCGTCCGTCGACCTCGACCTCGACGGTGTTGGCCACCACGGGTCAGGCCGACGCCGCCGCATCGCCGGCTGCAGGGTGACGCGCCCGCGCCGCCTTGGCCGCCTCCACGCTCGCCTCCAGTGCCGCCATGATGTCGACCACTTTCGGCTTGTCGGCCTCGACCTCAGGTCGCGCCAACTCCTGGCCGTCACGCTTCAACTCGATGAGCGCGGTGACCTGCGCCCTGTACTCGTCGTGGTACTTGTCAGGCTCGAACGGCGCCGACAGCGAGTCGACGAGCGACTCGGCCATGGCCACCTCCTTCTCGTTGACCTCGACCTCGTCGAGCCCCTGGAGCTCGTCGATGGTGCCCGGGTCGACCACTTCGTCGGCGTAAGCCAACGACGACATCACGAGCCGCCCGTCCTCGGCGCGAATCGCCGCGGTGTACTGCTTGTTGCGCATCACGAAACGGCCGATCGCGACCTTGTCGCTGGCCTCCATCGCCCGAGCCAGCAGAACATACGGCTTCGGGTTCGTGTCGGGAGCCACGTGGTAGGCCGTGTCGAAGTAGACGGGATCGATCTCGTCGAGTTCGACGAACTCCTCGAGGTCGATCGACTTGGTCGCCACCGGCATGAACGGCTCCAACTCCGCCGGGTTCACCACCACGTAACTGTCCTTCGACACCTCGTAGCCCTTCACGATGTGTTCGTCGCTCACCTCCTCGCCTGTCAGCCCGTTGACCTTGCGGTAGCGGATGCGGGCCATGTTCCGCTCGTCGAGTTGGTTGAACGACACGTTCTGCTTGCGGACAGCGTGGAACAACTTGATCGGGATCGCCACCAACCCGAAAGAGATCGTCCCGCTCCACACCGGTCGAGCCATGGCCGAGAGTCTGTCACGTCACCGTGGCCAGGCGACCCACACGGCCGCGACGTGGTCCTGGTCAGGTGTCGGCGAGAACGGCGCGGGCCACGATGTCCATGCCGAAGCCGGTGAGGATCGCCAGGTACAACAGGCCGGTCGCCGCCATGACGGCCGAGTAGTAGCGCTCCTTGAGCGCAGCACGCGTGACGAGGATCAGGATGATCGTGGTGAGAGCGCACGCCAGCCACATCCAGCCGAGCATCCCGCCCCAGCCGTCGTCGACCTCACCGCTCAGCACGGCGAGCATGCCCGTCGGGAGCAGCATCACGAGGACCTCGAACGGCCACAACCACGCGAGCGCCGTCACGATCTCGTTGAGGAGACCCCTCGGCAGGCCGGGCTGCACCAGATACCAATGACCGAGGAGCATCGCGTCGGTGATCGCACCGAGGAACGCTGCACCCACGAGGAGCCGCAGGACTGCAACCGCGGTGTTGTCGCCGGCGTCCACCCCGGCGGCGACCAGGCCGACGGCACCGATCAGCGCCGGCAGCAGGTCGAGGATCGGAGGGAACTCCCGCCCCTGGGTACCGGACCGCTCCACCTCGACGATGTCGACGTCGCGCTCGATTCCGGTCATCGCCGCCACCCGCTCCGATCGGCGGTCGTACTCGGCCTGCTGGCCACGGACGCCGGCGGACTTGCGGACGATCGACACGATCAGCGCGAACAGGGCGCTCAGTGCGACGCCGAGCGAGGCAGCCTCCCGCCCCGGGACGACCCCGAAGGCGAGCCCGGCCGCGAACGCGCCGACTGCCATCAGCAAGTAGACGCCACGGAGCAGCCAGCCGTACCCGAGGCCCACCTCGCGCCGGCGGGTGGTGAACCAGCAGAAGAGCATTCCGCCGGCGGCCCATTGGAGCAGCACGGTCGCCGCGTCGAGACTCATCGGCCGATCACGTTCCGGCAGGGTAACGGCGTAGGGTGTCGGCGCCATGCCGACCCCCCGACCGATCATCGCCGCCGGAGTCGCCCTGGTCATCGGGCTCGCACTGGCCGGCTGCATCACCGGCCAGCGCCCTTCGTTCGAGGACGAACAGCCGGCTGAGGGGGCCACCGGGAACACGGCGATCGACGTGGTTCTGGAGCGGCTCGACGCAGCCGGCTCGACCACGCTCACGGTCGTGTACGAGATCAGCGCGGCCACCGGCGACGAGGCGCGCGCCGCGGTCGTGATCGCCGACGACACGCGCACGTCGATCACGGTCGGCGACTGGCGTTATCTACTCGAGGACGGCGGGGGGATCACCTGTGACCTGACCGCCGACGAGTGCGAGGCCTCGATCAACGATGCCCACGTCAGCAACCTCCAGGTCACGCACGACTTCTTCGGCCCGGCGTTCGCCCAACGACTCCGCGTCGACGCCAACCGCCGTATCGCCGACCCGACCGGGTTCGAGCAGTCGATCGCCGGTCGGGACGCGGTGTGTGTCACCGTCCCGGTCACGGGCGGCGACAAGCTCTACTGCGCCCTCGACGCCGGCGTACTCGCCCGCTACCAGGGAGCCGACACCGTCATCGACCTGGTCAGCTACCGCCCCCGAGCCAACGACGACCAATTCGCCACCACCCGCTGACAAACGGTGTCAGACACCGCTGCAGGTGTGCGCTGCAGGTTGCGCCGCAAGCTGAAGCGGAAACCTGAAGCGGTGTCTGACACCATCGCGGCGACATCAGGCATCGACCGAGACGATGTGGTGGTCGGAGA
>CBFCWZ010000377.1:0-2990 GCA_965601935.1 uncultured Ilumatobacteraceae bacterium | reverse complement strand
GTGGTGAGGGCGAGGCCGGAGCCGCCGTACCAGTCGGAACCACGCGTGCCGGTCTTGACGCGGAAGGCGCCCTTCTCGTGCTTGTCGAACCCGACCACGATGCCGACGTCGAACGCACCGGACTGGATGGTGCTGACGGTCTGGGAGAGAGCCGTGCCACCGGTGGCGCAGCCGTTCAGGACGTTGGTGAACGGGAGCCCGGAGAGCCCGACCCGGCTGACCATGGTGTCGGCGGCGCCGGCGGCCATCGAGCCGCCGAAGGCGAACTCCATGTCGGACCACTGGCGCCCGCAGTCGGCGAGGGCGCGGCGCACGGCGACGACACCCTGGTCCATGCCGGACACACCGTCGGTGCGGCCGAACTCGTGCATCCCGATTCCGACGATGGCGACGTCGTTCATGATGCGACCTCCTCAACTGGTGCGAATGCGTACGTGACGATCTCGTTGCCGTCGTCGTCGGTGCCGAGAGAGTCGAACACCAACTCCATCTCCATGCCGATCTGGAGCCTTTCGGGGTCGGCCTCGGTGAGCCTGGCCTCGACGCGGACCTGGTCGGGCAGTTCGACGTAGCCGACCCCGTACGGCTGGAAGTCGTCGCCCACCGGCCCCTGGTAGGGGGGCGCCTTCGGCGGGAAGGCCTGCACGGTCCACGACCACAGCGTGCCCTTCTTGGCCAACTCGACCGTTTCCGACTGGTCGGACATGCACTTCGGGCAGCCGTCCTGCACGGGGAACATGTGGTTCCCGCAGATCGTGCAGCGGCTTCCGAGCAGCACCGGCTCTTCACTGGGCCACGGGAAGATGCCTTCCGCGACGGGGATCTTGCTCATCGATTCTGCAATCCTTGTGCGAGTATCTGAACGACTATTCGATAAAGGGACGCTAGCACCGGAGTGGTGCCGGACTCCTAGGCGAGAGGGCTGCACACGATGACGATGACCGTGGACGACCTGTTGGCGATCGAGGCCTGCCGGGAGGCGGCGCGCCGCTATGCGCGCGGCGTGGACCGGCTCGACCGCGACGAGATGCGTTCGGCCTACTGGCCCGACGCGATCGACGACCACGGCCGGTTCATCGGCAACGCCTGGGAGTTCGTCGACATCTGCATGGTCGCCCACGACCGGTGGAGCTCCACGCTGCACACGATCGCCAACCACACGGTCGAGTTGGACGACGACGGGACCCACGCCCGCGGCGAGTGCTACAACTACGCCGTCCTGCGGCGGGCCGAGGAGGATCTGCTCGACGTCTTCGTGGGCCGCTACCTCGACCGGTACGAGTGCCGCGACGGCGAGTGGAGGATCGTCCACCGCGTCTGTGTGCACGAGCACACCCTCACGGTCGACGCCGGCACCCCGATGCCGGGCGGTTCCGACAAGTTCCTGCAGGGCTCGTTCGACCGGGGCGGCGAGAGCCGGCCCCTCGGCCCACCGTCGGACCGCAGCTGAAGGGTCAGCTGGTCCCGCCGCGGGCCCAGCGGATCGAGCGGCGCAGCATCTCGTAGTAGGCCGGCTGCTCCCACGAGCAGCGTTCGACGACGGGGTAGTAGTCCATCATCGGGATCATGTCGTAGTGCCCACGGCAGTGGCCGAGCGTGTTGTAGAGCACGGCACCGTCGCCCAGATCGCGTAGGTACATGATGAGGTGCTGCTCGGGACCGGCGGTCCAATCGGCTTCGACGAAACCCTTCGCCTCGCCCTGCCACGTGGTGTGGAGGAGCGGGACGAGAGCGTCGCGGTCGGCGTGCTCGCAGAGGTACAACTCGTCGTCGGTGTCGAACGACTCGATCCCCTCGACCAGCCAATGGTCGGGAGCAGTCACCTCGACCGTGTACGGAGCGATCGGCGGGTGGGCCACGAACTGGGAGCCGAGGGTGTCGGCCCACAGCGGGAACACCCGTGGAGCGGCGACGCCCCTCGGGGTGCCGATGTCGAGGGCCGCGTTCGTTCCGTGGAGGGCGACCCACCGGCCGCCGCCCTCGACCCAGGTGCGGATCTTCTGCTGGGCCTCTTCGGACGGGCGGACGTCGCAGGTGTAGCTGACGAGGATCGAGCCGGCGGCGACGGCGTCGGCGTCCTCGTAGTCGGGCTGTACCCGCACCCTGAACTCCTCGTGCTCGGCGAGCAGCTGCAGGAGTTCGAGGCGGGCGAAGTCGATGTCGTGGTACTTCCCCCCGGCGACGAGGGTGACGTCGATGCGCGAACCGGGCACGGCGCTCAGAAGTCGATGCGCTTCAAGAAGCCGCCGTCAACCGTGAGGTTGACTCCGTTGACGTGGCCGGCCCGATCGCTCACGAGGAAGGCGACGGCGTCGGCGACGTCCTGGGCGGTGCCGAGCCGGCCCTGCGGGTGGCCCTTCTCGGTGGCCGCGTAGAAGTCGGCCATGTGGTTCTTGATCATGTCCCAGTCGCCGCCCTCGATGAAGATCGGGCCGGGCGAGACCACGTTGCAGCGCACGCCCTGGGCGCCGAGCACCTGGGCCTGGCCGAGCGTCCAGTTGGTGACCGCCGACTTGAAGGCGCTGTAGCTGTTGGCGCCCCCACCGAAGTGCTCGGCCGTGGCGGTGGTGCCGATGCTGACGACCGAGCCGCCACCGTCGGCGAGCGCCTCTGTCGCGGCGCCGATGCCGAGCACCATCGCCATGAGATCGATGTTGAAGTTGTTGATCCACTGCTCGGGCTTGCGGGCCGGCTTGCCGGAGGTGTTGTGGACGTAGATGTCGATGCCGCCGAGCGCGTCGGCCGATTCGGCCACCCACGCCTGGACGGCGTCGGCATCGGCTGCATCGACCGCCGAACCGACGACGGTGCCCTTCGCCGACATCTCCGTGACGGCAGTCTCGACATCCTCCGCGGTGCGGGCGCAGATGGCCACCGATGCGCCCTCGTCGAGCAGCGTTTCGGCGATCGCTCGCCCGATTCCCTTCGTTGCCCCCGTGACGAGGGCCTTCTTGCCGGTGAGTCCCAGATCCATGGCGGCGAACATAACT
>CBFCWZ010000376.1:0-2995 GCA_965601935.1 uncultured Ilumatobacteraceae bacterium | reverse complement strand
GGCGTAGTTGTAGCCGCAGAACGGCAGCATCGCCATCGGGTCGAAGCGCAGCGCACCGACCGCGCCCTGCTGGGCGGCGGTGGTCTCCGACGACATGATCGAGCCGAGGAAGACACCGTGGTCCCAGTCGGTGGCCTCGGTGACGAGTGGCACCGTGGTGGTGCGACGGCCTCCGAACAGGATGGCCGAGATCGGCACTCCGGCCGGGTCCTCCCACTCGGGGGCGATGACCGGGCACTGCGAGGCGGGAGCCGTGAAGCGGGCGTTCGGGTGGGCGGCCGGGGTCTCGACCTCCGGGTTCCACTGGTTGCCCTTCCAGTCGGTGGCACGGGCCGGCGGTTCGCCGTCCATCTCCTCCCACCACACGTCGCCGTCGGAGGTGAGGGCGGTGTTGGTGAACACGCTGTTGCCCCACACCGACTCCATGGCGTTGTGGTTGGTCTTGTGGCTGGTGCCCGGGGCGACGCCGAAGAAGCCGGCTTCGGGGTTGATGGCGTAGAGACGGCCGTCGTCGCCGAACTTCATCCAGCAGATGTCGTCGCCGATGGTCTCGGCCTTCCAGCCGGGGATGGTCGGGACGAGCATGGCGAGGTTGGTCTTGCCGCACGCCGACGGGAACGCCCCGGCGATGTACTTCGACTCGCCTTCGGGGTTGGTGAGCTTGAGGATGAGCATGTGCTCGGCCAGCCAGCCGTCGTCACGGGCCATCACCGAGGCGATGCGCAGTGCGAAGCACTTCTTGCCGAGCAGGGCGTTGCCGCCGTAGCCCGAGCCGTAGGACCAGATCTCGTAGGTCTCCGGGAAGTGGACGATGTACTTGTTCTCGGCGTCGCACGGCCACGGCACGTCGTCCTGGCCGGGCTCGAGCGGGGAGCCGACGGAGTGGACACAGGGCACGAACTGGCTGTCCCCGAGGGCGTCGAGGGCGCCCTGGCCCATCCGGGTCATGATGCGCATGTTCACCGCCACGTAGGCGGAGTCGGAGAGCTCGACCCCGATGTGGGCGATGGGCGAGCCGAGCGGGCCCATCGAGAAGGGGATCACGTACATCGTGCGTCCCTTCATGCAGCCCGAGTAGAGCTCTTTCATCTCGGCGCGCATCACGTCGGGTGCACGCCAATTGTTGTTGGGGCCGGCCTCTTCCTCGGTGGTCGAGCAGATGAAGGTCCGGTCCTCGACACGGGCGACGTCACCCGGATCGGAGTGGGCCCAGTAGCTGTTCGGGCGCTTCTCGTCGTCGAGCTTGGTGAAGGTCCCGGAGTCGACCAGTGCCTGGCACAGCTGGTCGTACTCCTCGTCGGACCCATCGCACCAGTAGATGTCGTCGGGCTGCATGATCTCTGCCCATTCGGACACCCAATCCAACAAGCGTTGGTTCGTCGTGGTTCCGGCCATCTGCAATCTCCTCAGTGAGACGTTGTGGGGGTCGGGATCCGTGGCTGATCCCTTGTGAACACCGTCCACGCTACGTGATTCTGTCAACCACTGCGGTGGGACCTTGTGCCCAAACCGCACCTATCGCGAACTGGAATCCGGGTATCGCTCATGGCGATGGAACCGCGATGCCCATCGCCGACGGGGATCGCCGCGGGTGGGTGAGGAGAACGGGTGCGACGGCGCGGGTCAGTCGTGACCCGGCGTCCCCATGTCGACTTCGGAACCGAGGCGCAGCGCCGTGGCGCGGCCGTCGTCGTCGAGGTCGAAGACCACGCGCTGCCCCTGGCGGAGCATGCGGAAGAGGGAGCCGGCCAACGCATCGTCGGCGAGTTCGTAGTCGTTGAAGTCGGTGTCGGACATGATGAGTCCGTCGCCGGTCGAAGGGTCGTATGCCTTGATGACGCCTTGCATCGCAGGGATGGTACGCGCGGCGGCGTCAGCCGGCCTTGACGACCTTGCCGGACTTGATGCAGCTGGTGCACACGTTGACGCGCTTGGTCGAACCGTTGACCTGGGCGCGGATGCGCTGGATGTTCGGGTTCCAGCGGCGCTTGGTCCGCCGGTGCGAGTGCGACACCGACATGCCCCAGGACGGGCCCTTGCCACACACCTCACACTTCGAAGCCATTGGAGTCTCCTCAGAAATCGCCGGGACCTTCCCGGCAGGACAGCCATGAGATGCTACCCAGAATTCGGTCCGACCCCACCGGGCGGCTCATGTTCGCGTGGGTCGTGGAACGCGACGTGACGCCCTTCACGGCCATAGGATGCCGTGTCGTGTCGAACCTCGACCGGATCACCACCGTCGCGTTACGCGACACCGTGCGTGCCTTTCGCGACGGCGTGCAGTTGCACGCGGTGCATCTCAACCATCTGAACGTGTACCCGGTGCCCGATGGCGACACGGGCACCAACATGGGCCGGACTCTCGTCTCCGTGGTCGAGGAGATGGACGACGCCGACGAGAACGACCACGCGGCCACCTGTGATGCCATCAGCCACGGCTCACTGATGGGGGCCCGCGGCAACAGCGGCGTCATCCTCAGCCAGATCCTGCGTGGCGTCGCGTCCACGCTGAAATCGAACCCCGAGGCCGACCCGGCTGCTCTGGCCGCCGCACTACGGGCCGCCACCGACGGGGCGTACAAGGCGGTGCTCAAGCCGATCGAGGGAACGATCCTCACCGTCGTCCGCGTCAGCACGGAAACAGCCGAGGCGAAGGCAGCCGACGGCGCATCGCTCTCCGAACTCCTCGTCGCCACCCGCGAGTCGGGCCAGGCGGCACTCGACTCGACGCCCGACCTCCTGCCGGTACTGAAAGAGGCCGACGTCGTCGACGCCGGTGGCGCCGGCTATCTGCTCTTCCTCGACGCGCTGCTCCACGTGGTCGACGGAGTGCCTCTCCCCGAGCCCGCTCCCGACCACGGGGGCGCACTCGGCTCGGCATTCGATGCGGTGGCCCACCGCCACAGCGAGGTCGAGGGCGAACTCGACGTCAGCGAGCAGCGGTACGAGGTCATGTACTTCATGGATCTCGACGACGAGAAGATCGAGGATT
>CBFCWZ010000375.1:0-3024 GCA_965601935.1 uncultured Ilumatobacteraceae bacterium | reverse complement strand
TGATGCCCGACTTCTGGGAGTTCCCCACCGTGTCGATGGGCCTCGGCCCGATCACGGCGCTGTACCACGCCCGCTTCAACCGCTACCTCAACAACCGCCAGATCGACGACACGACGGGCAGCCGCGTGTGGGCGTTCCTCGGCGACGGCGAGTGCGACGAGCCCGAGACGCTCGGCGCTCTCTCGCTGGCCTCCCGCGAGCAACTCGACAACCTGGTCTTCGTCGTCAACTGCAATCTGCAGCGCCTCGACGGCCCGGTCCGCGGCAACGGCAAGGTCATCCAGGAACTCGAAGCCGTGTTCCGCGGCGCCGGCTGGAACGTCATCAAGGTCATCTGGGGATCGAAGTGGGACGAACTGTTGGCCCAGGACAAGGACGGTGCGCTCCTCAACAAGATGAACACCACCGTCGACGGTGAGTTCCAGCGCTACGCCACCGAGGACGGCGGCTACGCCCGTGAGAACTTCTTCGGGCCCGACGAGCGGCTGCGGCAGATGGTGTCGCACCTGTCCGACGACGAGATCCGCCACCTCCCCCGTGGCGGCCACGACTACCGCAAGCTCTACGCGGCGTACAAGGCGGCCAGCGAGAACCTCGGTTCGGGGCGCCCCACGGTCATCCTGTGCAAGACGGTGAAGGGCTGGACGCTCGGTCCCGGGTTCGAGGGCCGCAACGCCACCCACCAGATCAAGAAGATGAACAAGCAGCAGCTGCTCGACCTGCGCGATCGGTTGCACCTCCACGACGAGATCCCCGAGGAGGCCATCGACAGCGACAACCCGCCCTACTTCCGGCCGCCCTCCGATTCGATCGAATTCCAGTACATGATGGAGCGGCGCAAGGCGCTCGACGGGTTCGTCCCCCGCCGCACGACCGTTGCCCGACGACCGATCGAACTCCCTGGGGACGGTGCCTTTGCCGAACTGCGTGCCGGGTCGGCGGGCCAGGAAGTGTCGACCACCATGGGCTTCACCCGGCTGTTGCGTGGCCTCTGCCGCGACGAGCACATCGGGCCACGGGTCGTGCCGATCATCCCCGACGAGGCCCGCACCTTCGGCATGGACGCCCTCTTCCGCGAGCTGAAGATCTACGCCGCACAGGGCCAGAAGTACGAGCCGGTCGACCACGACCTGCTGCTCTCCTACTCCGAGTCGACACGTGGCCAGATCCTCGAGGAGGGGATCACCGAGGCGGGCGCCATGTCCAGTTGGATCGCCTCGGCCACCGCCTATTCCACCCGCGGCGTCCCGATGCTGCCGTTCTACACCTTCTATTCGATGTTCGGCTTCCAGCGCGTCGGCGACCTCATCTGGCAGGCCGCCGACATGCGCGCCCGTGGCTTCCTCATGGCCGCCACGGCCGGCCGCACCACCCTGCTGGGTGAGGGTCTCCAGCACCAGGACGGGCACAGCCTCGTCATGGCATCGACCGTTCCCGCGGTGCAGGCCTACGACCCGGCGTTCGCCTACGAGGTGGGGGCGATCGTGCAGGCCGGCATCCAGCGGATGTACGGCGGCGGTCCCGCCTCGGAGACCGACGTCTTCTATTACGTCACCCTGTACAACGAGAACTACGAGATGCCCGAGATGCCCGACACCCCGGGTCTCGCCGAAGCGATCGTCGAGGGGCTCTACAAGTGGGCCGATGCCCCGGATGGGCCCGAACTGAAGGCCACCATCCTGTTCTCCGGGTCCGCCCAAGGCGCCGCTCGCACGGCTGCTGCCGAGCTCGCCGAGCACTATGGCGTCGGTGCCGAGCTCTGGTCGGCCACCTCGTACAAGGCGTTGCGCGAAGAGGCCGCCGAGGCCGAGCGCTGGAACCGCCTGCACCCTTCGCAGACTCCCCGTGTGCCCCGCGTCGCCGAGATCCTGGGCGGCGCCGAGGGTCCGATCACGGCGGTCACCGATTTCATGGCGATCGTGCCGGAGCAGATCCAACGCTTCCTCGGCGACCGCACGTTCATCCCCCTCGGCACCGATGGCATGGGCCGTTCCGACACCCGCGAGGCCCTGCGCCGCCACTTCGAGATCGACACCGGTCACGTCGTGGTCGGTGTGCTCAACGGTCTCCTCCAGGACGGCGCGATCGACTCCTCCGTGGTCGACGACGCGATCGCCCGCTACGACATCGACCCCGACGCCGCCAACCCCCTGTACGCCTGAACGATGTCGAACGGTGTCAGACACGTGTTGCAGCTTTGCGTTGCAGGTCGGGTCGGCCGTTCGAGGGCACGGTTGTAGCGTGAGTTCATGGCCGGAACGCTGTACATCACGGGCAACGCCGAATCCGACGAACTGCTGAACACCGACCCCAACGCGCTGCTGATCGGGATGTTGCTCGACCAGCAGGTCCCGATGGAGTGGGCTTTCCAGGGGCCGGCCACCCTGCAGCAACGTCTCGGCCATCTCGACCCGGTCAAGATCGCCGAGATGGACGTCGAGGACTTCGTCGCCGTCTGCGCCGAGAAGCCGGCCATCCATCGCTTCCCCGCTTCGATGGGCAAGCGCATCCACGCCGTGTGCACCGCCCTCGTCGACGGCTACGACGCCGACGCCTCTGCCATCTGGAACGACGGAGCCGACGGCAAAGAGGTGCTCGAGAGGCTGAAGGCGCTCCCCGGCTACGGCGACGAGAAGTCGAGGATCTTCCTCGCCATCCTCGGCAAGACCCAGGGCGTCGAACCGGAGGGTTGGCGCGCCGCGGCGGGCAAGTTCGGGGACGACTCTCCCCGCTCGGTGGCCGACATCCGCGACGAGGTGACCCTCGGCAAGGTCCGCGAGTGGAAGAAGGCCCAGAAGGCGGCCAAGAAGGACAAGCAGGACCGCCCGCTCTGACCGCGGTCAGGAGTCGTCGGCGCCCTCGGCGACGACCCGCCGGGCCCAGAACCACAGGCCCGCCGACGCAGCGACGTGGACCGCCAGCAGAACGATCGGCGGGAGCACCGTGTCGTAGGTGTCCCACTCCCAGGGGAGCAGCGTGCCGGCCACCCCGTCGGCCCAGCGCCGCACCGCCGCCCCGAGAGCG
>CBFCWZ010000374.1:0-3068 GCA_965601935.1 uncultured Ilumatobacteraceae bacterium | reverse complement strand
CACGGCATGCCCCCATCCCGTCGTTGCCGTGGCGTCGCCGACGTGACGCTGAAGGGAGGCGACCGGGGTTCCGACCGCCGGACCCGGCAGCGATCAGGTGTGGTCGGGGTCGAACAGGATTGCCTCGACGACCTCTTGGACGGCGAGGGCCTCGGCGAAGGTGGCGATGGTCGTTGGTTCACCGTCAAGCATCGAGCACAGCGCGTCGAGTTGGGCGGAGTACGCGTCCGCGGCCAGCGCTGAGCGGTCCGAGCCGAGCGCATCGGACCACCCGTCACCGTCGGCGGTCTGCAGCCGATACCAGTCCAGGATTCGCAGCGAACCCGCAGTGCCTCGGATCGTGAAGTCGACGACATCGGGGCCGACCCCTTCACTCGTGCCGATCATCACCAGCGGGTGACCACCCGCGCTGAACCGGGCGAACGCATCCACCTCGCACGACTCGCCGTGGGGTCCGTCGGGATACGCGACCGTCGACGTCTCCAGCCGGAGCGGGCCGAGCGTGCGGTGCGCGAGGAAGACGAAGTGGGAGACGACCTCGCGGATCCAGCCGCCCTGGTCGCGCAGACGAAGCCACTGCGCCCTGGCGTGCCAGGCACGTGGCCACTCGGCGAAGTGCAGTCGCAGGTCGCCCCGGACGATCTCGCCGATCTCCGTGGTGCCGTCCTCGCCCGCAGTCAGCGCCGCCTGCAACCGGGTCGCCGAGGGTGCGGCACCGAACACGAAGTTGACACCC
Source organism: uncultured Ilumatobacteraceae bacterium (assembly GCA_965601935.1). Classification (GTDB taxonomy): domain Bacteria; phylum Actinomycetota; class Acidimicrobiia; order Acidimicrobiales; family Ilumatobacteraceae; genus CBFCWZ01. The sequence goes on along the minus strand of CBFCWZ010000374.1, from coordinate 2,332 downwards.
GCAGGTAGTCCCGAGGAGGCGACCAGGTCGACGAGCTCGCGGCTCTCGGTGACGTCGATCCCGAGCGGCTTCTCACAGAAGATCGCCGTGTCGGCCGCCACGCAGGCTTCGACGTAGAGGCGATGGAACAACGGAGGGACCGCGATGTAGACCACATCGGCGGCGTCGACGACCTCCGCCGCGTCCGCCGCGATTCGTACCGCTTGCCGGTGGGCCGAGCACGCCTCCGGATCCGGGTCCCACGCTGCCACGAGGTCGAAATCGGGGTGCGCAGAGAATTGTTCGACGAAGCGCGAACCCACAGTTCCCAGACCGATGATGCCGACGCGATGAGCCACGACCGGAAGTCTGGCAGGCGAGCGACTCAGGTCAGCCTGCCCGCCCGAGTCTCCGGCGATCTCGTGAGCTTGTTGCGTCGTGCGGGCGCAGGAAGTTCACGAGGTCACCGAGGGGTTGGTCGTCGCTCAGGCCAGACGGTTCAGATGGTGCGGCCGGTGCCTTCCCAGTACTTGTCGCGGAGCACCCGCTTGGGCAGTTTGCCGGTGGGCGTGCGCGGCAGGTCCAGGAAGTCGAACGAACGGGGCACCATGTAGCCGGCCAGCTTCTCCCGGCAGAGGTTGCGCAGTTCGACCTCGGCGGCCTGTGGGTCGGCGCCGTCCACCAGTTCGACGGCGGCCTTGACCTCCTCGCCGAACTCGTCGTTGGGCACCCCGAACACCGACGCGTCGTCGACCAGCGGATGGCCCATCAGGACGGCCTCGATCTCGGCCGGGTAGATGTTCACCCCGCCCGAGATGATCATGTCGATCTCCCGGTCCGACAGGAAGAGGAACCCGTCGTCGTCGACGTGGCCGATGTCGCCGTAGGTGAACAGGCCCGGTTCCTTGTGGACCGAACTCGTCTTCTCCTCGTCGCCGAGGAATTCGAAGTCGCCGCCGAGGAGGTTGCGGACATAGATCTGCCCGACCTCGTTGGGGCCCAACTCGTTGCCCTCCTTGTCGAACACGTGCACCCCGGTGGTGGGCAGCGCCTTGCCGACGGTGCCGGGGTGGGCCAGCCACTCCTCGGAGTTGCACATGAAGCCCACCCCGATGCCGCCCTCGCTGGCTCCGTACAACTCGTGGATCACCGGGCCCCACCAGTCGATCATCTGGTGTTTGACGTCGGGTGGACATGGTGCCGCCGTGTGCACCACGTACCGGAGGCTCGACCCGTCGAACGCAGCACGCGTCTCGTGGGGGAGCTTGAGCAGCCGGGTGAAGTGGGTCGGCACGGCATACACCGTGGTGATCTCGGCCTCGTCGATCAGGCGCAGCAACTCTGCGCCGTCCCACTTCCGGCGCAGCACGAGCCTCGAGCCGAGCGCCATCGGCACGAGCCCGAACAGCAGTGGTCCGGCGTGGTAGAGCGGGGCGCCGCAGTAGCCGGTGCCGCCCGCTGTAGGCACGCCGAGCAGATCCATGAACATCTGGATCGGGGCCCACGCCTCCTCCGGGTCCAGCCCGAGCAGGCTCTGTTTGGGCATCGCCCCCTTCGGGTTGCCGGTCGTGCCGGAGGTGTAGATGAGTACCTGACCCGACTTCTGCTCGTTCGGCTCCTCCGGGGAGGAAGAGGCCAACAAGTCGTCGTAGTCGGTGAACCCGTCGACTGCTCCGCCGAAGGCGACCCGGGTGGCCACGCCCGCCTGTTCAGCCGCGGTGACGGCGTTCTCGGCGAACTCTGCGTCGGCGATGAGCGCGGACGCCCCCGAATTCTGGAGCACGTAGGCGATCTCGTCGGCGGAGAAGTGCCAGTTGACGGGAACCCACAGCTTCGCATCGGCGTTGAGGGCGCCGGATGCTTCGAGCCACTCCCGGCTGTTCCCACCGAGGACGGCGACCGTGTCGCCCTGGGTGAGGCCGAGACCGCGCAAACCGTTGATGAGCCGGTTGCTCCGCTCGTTCGCCTCGGCCCACGTGGCCCGGCCGACCTCGTCGTCGATCGCCCAGTCGTCGCCCCGCTGTTCCGCGTAGTCCCGTAATCCGTATGCCATGTCGATCCCCCGATCGTCGTCCCGGCCGGAACCGTAGGGCGGACCTGCTCCGTCTGCCAGTGGTTCCCGTCACACGGCCCGGCGTCTCAGATGCTCCGGCCGGTGCCCTCCCAGTACTTGGCCCGGAGGAGGCGCTTCGGGAGCTTGCCCGTCGGGGTGCGGGGGAGCGGCCCGAAGTCGAATGATCTCGGAACCATGTAGCCGGCGAGCTTCTCCCGGCAGAGATTCCTGAGTGCGATCTCCGCCGCGGCCTCTTCTGTACCATTGGCGAGTTCAACGGCTGCTTTGACCTCTTCGCCG
>CBFCWZ010000373.1:0-3075 GCA_965601935.1 uncultured Ilumatobacteraceae bacterium | reverse complement strand
CAACGGAGACGTGGAGTTGGTCAAGATCGAGGACGGTGTCGCCCACGTCCGCCTGCTCGGAGCCTGCCAGGGATGCGGCTCGTCCACCGAAACCCTGCGCGACTCCGTCGCCCGGGCGCTCCTCGACCACATCCCGGAGCTCCACGAGGTACGCGACGTGCCGCCCGAGACGGCACCCACCACGTTGATCCCCGTCGACTCGATCGGGCGCAAGCCGCCGGGAGTCCACGGTTCGGAGTGAACGTGGCGGCCGAGGTCTCCGACCGGCCGCTCCGGTGGCTCGGTGCGGGAAGCCCGTTCGGGCTGGTCCTCCCCGACGCCACGCCCGCCGCGTCGACGATGTACGCACCACGAGGTGTGTGTCTCACTCCCGATGCCGTGATCGTCGCCGACACCGGCAACCACCGCATCCTGATCTGGCACGACGGGATTCCGGCGGCCGACCACGCAGACGCCGACGTGGTGATCGGCCAGCCCGACATGGAGAGCGAGGGCCCGAAACTGCTCTTCCTCCCCACCGGGGTTCTCGTCTCCGACGGGAGGTTGGTGGTGGCCGATGCGTGGCACCACCGGATCCTGGTCTGGAACGAGATCCCGACCGGACCCGGCCAGATGCCGGACATGATCGTCGGACAGGAACCAGGCGGAGGTCTCGACGCCGTCGACGAGGGCTGTGGCGACCAACGCTTCTACTGGCCGTTCGGGATCGCACTGATCGACGGCGTCTTCTGGGTGGCCGACACCGGCAACCGCCGCGTGCTCGGATGGCAGGACGGCCTTCCAGAGCCCGGACGGCCCGCCGATGTCGTGCTCGGACAGCCCGACTTCACCTCGCGGGGCGAGAACCGCGACGGCCACGTCGCCGGCAACTCGATGCGCTGGCCCCATGCCCTCGCAGGAGTCGGCGACACCGTCTTCGTCGCCGACGCCGGGAACCATCGCGTGCTCGGCTGGCAGGGGAACGTGTCGGATCGGCCGGCCGACTTCGTGCTGGGGCAACCGGATGCCGACACGGCCTTCGAGAGCCCCTATCGCCCGCAGGGCGCCAGGTCGTACCGGTTCCCCTATGCCGTGGCGGCCGGATGGCGTGGCGAGCTCTTCGTCGCCGACACCTCGAACAACCGCATCGCAGTGTTCGACGACGTCCTCGCCACGGTGGGGCCGGAGGCACACGGAGCCGCGTTCGATCGCGTCATCGGCCAGCAGGATCTCGACGGCAACGGGGAGAACCGCTGGGATCGGGTGGAGCACGACACGCTGTGCTGGCCGTACGGTCTGAGTTGGTGCGGCGGGAGGCTGGCGATCGCCGATTCCGGCAACAACCGTGTCGTGATCTGGGAGATCGGGGCATGATCATCGGAGTGGACACCACAGAACGCCGTCGGGTCCGCGTCACCGGCATCGTCCAGGGCGTGGGTTTCCGGCCCTTCGTGCACGGGCTGGCGACCGACCTCGGGCTCGCCGGCTTCGTGGGTAACGACTCATCCGGGGTCTTCATCGAGGTCCAGGCCGACGACGCGGTGCTGGACCAGTTCCTCGCCCGTCTTCGCGCCGAGGCTCCACCTCTCGCCCACGTGCAGACGGTCACGGCCGAGACGATCAGCGTGGAGCGCGATGCCCACGGTTTCGAGATCGTCGAGTCGACGCCGGGAGAAGGACTGCGCACGCTCGTGCCGCCCGATGTCGCGGTCTGCGCGGAGTGCCGGCACGAGGTGGAGGACCCCTCGGACCGCCGCTACCGCTACCCGTTCGCCAACTGCACGAACTGCGGCCCGCGCTACACGATCATCCGCGATCTGCCCTACGACCGGCCGGCCACGACGATGGCTGCGTTCGAGATGTGCGCGGACTGTGAATCCGAGTACGGGGACCCGTCCGATCGGCGCTACCACGCCCAGCCGATCGCCTGCCCTGCCTGCGGCCCTCAGATCGGGTGGGAGCGCGACGGCGGGACGGTCTCGGGAACTGACCGGGTGATCAGCGAGTTCCAGCGATCGATCGCCCGAGGTGAGGTGGTGGCGGTCAAGGGCGTCGGCGGCTACCACCTCGCCTGCGACGCCACGAACCCCGAGGCGGTCTCCCGGCTCCGCGCGCGGAAAGGTCGCGTCGACAAGCCGTTCGCGGTCATGCTCCCCTCGGCCGAGGCTGTCGACGACGTCGTCGTGGCCGGCGACGCCGAACACGAGGCCGTGTCGGCTCCCGCCCATCCGATCGTGCTGGTTCCACGTCGCAAGTCCCCGGTCGTGGAGCTGGTGGCTCCCGGCAACCCCCTCCTCGGAGTGATGCTGCCGTACTCGCCGCTGCACCACCTCCTGTTCGCCAACAGTTCTGATGCCGACGTCGCTCCACCGGCCGCACTCGTGCTGACGTCGGGGAACCGGTCGAATGAGCCGATCTGCTTCGACGACGACGAGGCCCGCCAACGCCTGGCCCACCTCGCCGATGCCTTCCTCATCCACGACCGCCCGATCGAGGTGCCCTGTGACGACTCCGTCGTCCGAGTCGTCGATGGCGAGGTCCAGCCGATCCGCCGATCGCGCGGGTTCGCCCCCGTCCCGGTGGCCCTACCCATTCCGGTCGTCCCGACGCTCGCCGTCGGCGCCGAATTGAAGAACACCTTCTGCCTCGCCGCAGGGCAGCACGCATGGGTCGGTCCCCACGTGGGCGACATGGAGAACCTCGAGACGCTCGCCGCATTCGAACGGGGTGTCGAAGGATTCCGACGCATGTACGGCGTCGAGCCCGAACTCCTCGCCGCCGACGCCCATCCGGCGTATCTGACCCGCCGTTGGGCGCTCGAACGTTCCGGGGACGTCGTGGACGTGCAGCACCATCACGCGCACGTGGCGAGCGTCATGGCCGAGAACGGTCACGACGGGGCGACGAGGGTTCTGGGGGTGGCCTTCGACGGGACCGGCTTCGGCCGCGACTCGGACGGTTCCGCCCAGATCTGGGGCGGCGATTTCCTCCTCGCCGACTACGAGGGGTACGAACGCGTCGGCCACCTGGCGCCGTTACCGCTGCCCGGGGGCGACGAAGCTGTCCGGAACCCGTGCCGGGTCGCCGTGGCCTACC
>CBFCWZ010000372.1:0-3090 GCA_965601935.1 uncultured Ilumatobacteraceae bacterium | reverse complement strand
CCCCGAGCAGATGACGCCGCGGAAGGACCATCGCGTCAACCCGGCGAAGCACGACCTCCGTTTCCATTGCGAACGCAAGTATCATGGGGGCATGAGCTCGCCGATCCTGCAGACCGTCGACCTCGGCTTCCAGTGGCCGACGGTCGACCCCTTCCTCTTCTGCGTCCACCACCTCGACCACTACCCCGCCGCCGACGACAGCCTCGGCCCGGCAGCCCCCCTCGACGGTCGCTCCCTCGGGCAGGACTTCGACGGCATCGACGGGTGGCGCATGTACCACGGCCACACCGTTCCGGGATTTCCCCAGCACCCGCATCGCGGCTTCGAGACGATCACGTTCGTGCGCCGGGGCCTGGTCGACCACTCGGACTCGCTCGGCGCAGCCGCCCGGTACGGGCGCGGTGACGTCCAGTGGATGACGGCCGGTCAGGGCATCGTCCACGCCGAGATGTTCCCTCTCCTCGACCGGGAGGGCCCGAACACGCTCGAGCTGTTCCAGATCTGGATCAACCTCCCGACCGGCCACAAGATGGTCGAACCGCACTTCTCCATGCTCTGGGCCGAGGAGATCCCCCACCACCTCGTGACGGACGCACAGGGCCGCACCGCCGAGGTGACGGTGATCGCCGGCGCCCTCGCCGGGCACCAGCCTCCCTCTCCCCCGCCCCACTCGTGGGCCGCCGACGCCGAACACGACGTCGCCCTCTGGCACGTGGTGCTCGACCCGGGCGCAACCTGGGACATGCCCGCCGCCCGTGCCGACGACACCGTCCGGGTGCTCTACCAGTTCGAGGGCGAGGGGCTCGACGTCCGCGACGCGGACGGGGAGGGTCAGAACCTCGCCCGGTCGACCGGTGCCGTGGTCGACTCGCAGCGCAGCCTCCGGCTCACCGCCAGCGGGACCCGCGTCGAGCTGCTGGTGCTGCAGGGCCGCCCGATCGGCGAACCGGTCGCCCAGCACGGTCCGTTCGTCATGAACACGAGGACCGAGATCGCCCAGGCCTTCGAGGAGTACCAGCGCACCCGGTTCGGAGGGTGGCCGTGGGACCGAGACGACCCCGTCCACGGGACGTCCCCGGACCGCTTCGCCCGCCACGCCGACGGGCGCGCCGACACGCAGCGAGCGCGGGTAGGTTTCTCCGATGCCCCAGCACGACCGGAAGCTCCCGTTCGCCGAGCGAATCGCCTCCTCGAAGGCCGGCGCCTGGTACTTCATCAACGTCAGCTCCAAACTCGATCCGTGGGTGCTGAAGAAGACCGACGGACGCTTGTCGACGCTCCCGGGCGCACAGGTGCTGTTGCTGCAGCACGTCGGGGCGAAGAGCGGGGCCGAACGTGAGACCCCCCTCGTCTACGCGGTCGACGGCGACGACATCATCCTGATCGCCTCCAAGGGTGGGGCTCCGGCGAACCCCGCCTGGTATCACAACCTCGTCGCCAACCCCGAGTGCGACGTCGTCGCGAGGGGCCGCACGGGCCGCTACCGCGCCACGGAATTGGACGGCGACGACTACGACCGGGCGTGGGCGGCCGCGGTCGAGGTGTACGGCGGCTACGACGTGTACCAGGATCGCGCCGGCGAGCGCCGGATCCCGCTGTTCCGCTTGACCCGGATCGACTGACATCGCGCCCCGGGCCACCGGCGAGCCCGACGGACCCGCCCTGTCCGTAGGGTGACAAGGGCATGTGCGACCTCTGCCTCCCGCGGGTCAGCCGGCGTGAGCTGCTCGGTCGGCTCGCGGTGGGGACGACCGCCGTCGCCGCCGCAACGCTGCTCGGTCCTGCGACCTCCCACGCGGCCGTGCCGACCGCACCGGGCCTGGAGATCCAACCACGCTCGAACTGGGCCGGCGAGACACGACCGGCGACGGGGCCCATCGGCCCCGAGATCCCCCATTTCCTCCTCGTGCACCACACGGCCACCCCGAACGGCGGGGACCCCGTCGAGACCATGCGGTCGATCTACTCGTTCCACACCGGCCCCGAGAAGGGCTGGCCGGACGTCGCCTACAACTTCTTCATCGACGACGGCGGTACGGTGTGGGAAGCTCGCTCGGGCAGCCTGGACGGTCCGGTCGAGGCGAGCGCCACGGGCGGGAACCAGGGTTTCGCCCAATTGGTCTGTCTCCTCGGCGACTTCACTGCGGAACTCCCGACGCCGGCCGCGCTGAACTCGCTCAGCCTCACGCTCGCATGGTTGGCCGACCGGGACGGCATCGACACCGCTCCGGGCGCGACCGTCGAGTTCGTCTCCCGCGGCTCGAACCTGTGGCCTGCCGGTGACATGGTGACCGCGGCAACGATCTCGGGTCACCGCGACATGAGCCGAACCGCCTGCCCCGGCGACACGTTCTACCCGTATCTCGTCAGCCAGGTCCCGGCCGAGGTGGACACTCTCCGGTCCGCCGCCCCACCCACGTCGGCCGCGCCGGAGACGGCCGAGGACACCACCACCACGACCCCACCGCCGGAAACGACCAACGAGGCGGCCAGCACCACAACCGAGGCCATGTCGACGACCACTACACCCTCCTCGACCGGCTCGACAGCGACGGCGGCGCCTTCGGCAACCGACGGCGGTGACGAACTCGCCGCCCCGGTGCCGACCCCGAGCGGTGAGACCGTGCCGGACACCGCACCCGATCGCGATGCTTCAGGGGAAGGAGCGGCACTTCCGGTGATCGGGCTGGGCGCCACGGCGGCGTTGGCTGCCGGCGCCCTCTATCTTGCTCGCCGCCGGGCCAACGAGTCGACCGCCGGCGATCGGGTCGAGTCCGACTCGGAGACCGCGTGAGTACACCGTCGGCAGGCCCGCCCGCGCTCAGCTGCAGGCAACCTCGTGGTCGAACGGCAAATCGAGGTTCAATGTCTTGACGTAGGCGTCGGGCGGGCCGTCACTACGTGCAGCGCAGGCCCGCTCGGCACCCTCGAACGGGCCGAAATACACCATCTGACCCAATGCTGCCGAGGCCTGCTCGCGCAGCTCACCCAGCCGGACTTGCCACAGCTCGCGCAGTTCGGCTGCGACCTCCTCACAGCTCCGGTCGAGCCGACGCTGCCACCCCGATCCTGCGGCGCGCAGCTCGTCCA
>CBFCWZ010000371.1:0-3135 GCA_965601935.1 uncultured Ilumatobacteraceae bacterium | reverse complement strand
AGCTCGGCCATCCCGTTGAAGTTGATCATCTCGTTGTAGGTGCCGTTCATCGTGCCCTCGGCCGATGCGCCGTTGTCGCCGATGACGTAGAAGACCAGCGTGTTGTCGAGAACGCCCATCTTCTCGAGCGAATCGAGGACCCGGCCCACCTGGTGGTCGGTGTGTTCCAGGAAGCCGGCGTAGGTCTCCATCTGCCGGATCAGCACCGGCTTCAGGTCGTCGGGCATGTCGTCCCAGGCCGGGATCAGATCGGGCCGTTCGGTCAGTTCGGCGTCGACGGGAATGACCCCAGCCGCCTTCTGGCGCTCGAAGGTGGCCGCACGGAGGGCATCCCAGCCGTCGTCGAACGCGCCGTGGTACTTGTCGATCCACTCCTTGCCCACCTGGTGTGGCGCATGGGTCGCTCCGGGGGCGAAGTAGCAGAAGAACGGGGCATCGGGACGCAGCGCCCGTTGCGAGGAGATCCAGTTCGTCGCCTTGTCGGCGAGGTCCTCGGTCAGGTGGTACTCGGGGTCGTCGGGCAGTTCGACGGGGGTGAGACCGTCGTACAACTCGGGCACCCACTGGTTCGTCTCGCCGGCGATGAACCCGTAGAACTTCTCGAACCCGCTGTGCGCGGGCCAATGGTCGAACGGGCCCATCGGGCTCGTCTCCCACACCGGCACCTCGTGGCACTTGCCGAAATGGGCGGTGGAGTACCCGTTGAGACGAAGTGTCTCGGCGAGCGGTGCTGCCGTGTTCGGCCGCACCGAGCTGTTCCCCGGTGCCGACGTGGCGATCTCGGTGATGCCCCCCATTCCCACGCTGTGGTGGTTACGACCCGTCAACAGCGCCGCCCGCGTGGGCGAGCACAACGCCGTCGTGTGGAACCGGTTGTACTTCAGCCCGGTCGATGCCAGCTTCTCGGCTGCGGGGGTCTCGATCGGCCCGCCGAACGCGCTCGACGCGCCGAACCCGACATCGTCGAGCAGGACCACCACGACGTTCGGCGCGTCCTCGGGGGCCCGCACCTGTGCGATCGGGGGAAACGACGTGTCGGGGTCTTTGGCGTCGAAGGTCACCAGACCTCGATAGTCCCGGTCCGGGATCGGAAGCACGTCTCGACCTGGCAGGGGGTTCACCATTGATCACTCCTCGTTGTCGCTGGCCGCAGAGATCGTCGTCCGCGGTGCGGGGGCCGTCTCCGGCTTCGGCGAACAAAGCTAGTTGGGACGCACCACACGGCGGGGCTCACCTCGAGGGGAGGGATCCAGCCGCTGGTTTCAGGTCGTTCGTGGTCGCGGCACTAGTTTGGCCACCCAAGTGGTTCAGGGAGAGGAAATGCCGGCTGTGGGGCAACCGTGATACGTCGCAAGGACTGCGTCGCACGCCAGATCGACACGGCCCTTCGGCGCGGCCGCCGTACGACCGCTCGATCCAGGGCGTCTGGGCTCGAATAGTCCGATCACACCACACAACCGCTCGACACAGGACAGGGGACACACGATGCGATGGCTCGGGAGCTTGCTGATCTTCATCCTTGTACTGGCCGCCTTGAAGTACTTCTTCGGATGGCCGATCTCGATCGGTGGCAGCCTCGTACTGACCTTGATCCTCACCGGCGTGTTCGCCCTGTTCGGACGACGCTGACGACCCGATGGGTGTACTGCGCACCATCGGCAACCTGCTCTGGCTCCTCCTCGCGGGAATCTGGTTGGCGCTCGGCTATGCGGTGGCGGGATTCCTCCTGTGCATCACGATCATCGGGATCCCATTCGGGCTCCAGGCGTTCAAACTCGCAGCGTTCACCTTGTGGCCGTTCGGCAAGACGGTCGTGCGTTCGGTCGAGGGCGGCTGCCTCGAGGTCGGGTTCAACGCTGTGTGGCTGGTGTTGTTCGGGTGGGTGATCTTCCTCGCCCATCTGCTGTCCGGCGTGTTGCTGTGCCTCACGATCATCGGGATCCCATTCGGGGTCCAGGCGTTCAAGCTCAGCGTGTTCGCGCTCTGGCCCTTCGGCCGGTCGGTCGCACGCGTCGGTTCGCTGCCGCCGCATGCGGTCGTCATGTATGCCGTGCCGGCCGACCCGACGCACCGCTGAGGTCGACCGCGTCGCCGACATCCGGGGGTGACCGGACCGACACCGAGGACGGAAGAGACATCGCATCGCAGTCGCAAGGGACCGATGGCCGGGGCACGGCCGTGGAGCATGGTGCCGACTTTCTCGGCCAGTGTGATGCGTCCGATCAGGTCGTCCCCGCGAGGCCGAGGCCCTGGGCGACAGGTACCGCCTCGCCGCCCATGTATCCATGTACGTCGAGCCAGTCGCCGAAGCGTTCGATCCAGCTGTCGGTCGGAAGCCCCTGTGTCCGCACGCCGAACCCATGCCCGCCGTGGGAGTACAGATGGAGTTCGGCGCTGAGCCCCGCCGCGCGCCAGGCCTGGTAGATCTCGACCGAGTCGGCCGCGAGGCCCAACTGGTCATCGGTCGCGGCCACGATGAACGCCGGGCCGGCGCCCTCGGGGGGTCCGGTCATCGCGACATGGTTCATCGATGCGTAGATCGGAGCCGAGAAGTCGGGACGAGCGGTGTCGTCCGAGTCGAGCACGACCTGCATCGTCAGATGTCCACCGGCCGAGAAGCCCATGAGGCCAACCCTGCCGGGATCGACCCGGAACTCGGGGGCTCGCTCGCGTACGAGCTGCACGGCGCACCTGCCGTCGTCTGCCGCCAGGTCTGCGACATGTCTCATCTCGGCCTCGGCTGCAGCCTCGTCGGCCACCGCTTTCTGCAGCATTGCCCCCACGGCCTCGTCGCGACACTGCACCAGCCGGTACTTGAGCACGAAAGCGCTGACGCCACGCTCGGCCAGCCAGCGGGCGGCCCCGAAGCCTTCGCTCTCGATCGACAGGGCGTGATAGCCGCCGCCCGGCGCCACGACGACCGCCGTCCCGTTCGGTTCGGATGCCACGACGGGCGTGAGCGTGGGCACCGCGACGTTGGTGACGACGTCGGTCTGGAAGATGTCGCTGAAGTACTCCTGCTCGGGTTCGGACCAGTCCTCGCTGCCGAGAGCAGGTCCGTCGTACAAGCGGATGGGGTCGCCGATCGTTGCCACGCCCGCGAATGTAGGCACCGCCGCGACCCGCTGCTCACCG
>CBFCWZ010000370.1:0-3189 GCA_965601935.1 uncultured Ilumatobacteraceae bacterium | reverse complement strand
CGAACGCTGCGCCACTGGGTGGCCAACCTCGAGGCCGAGTGGGACCGCGCCGTGGAGTTGGTCGGCGAGCGCCGGGCACGGGTCTGGCGCCTCTACATGTCGGGCAGCCTCAACGGTTTCGACGATGCCGGCATCCAGATCCATCAGACGCTGGGAGTGAAGGCACACGCGGGCGGCCGCAGCGACATGCCCGCCACCCGGGTCGGATGGCACTGACAGGGGTGGCGAACCACCCGCCCGATCTCGTGTAGAAAGTTGGCGCTACGTGCGCCCACAACGACACGAGAGGACGTGAACAATGGGGTTCCCCTCCGACCTGGAGATCGCCGCGCAGGCGGAACTGAGGCCACTCACGGAACTGGCCGACGAGAGCGGGATCCCGCTCGACAGCCTCGAGCCGTACGGCACCGGGGCCGCCAAGGTCGCGCTCGATGCGATCGAGAAGATGGCCGACCGGCAGCGCGCCAAGTACGTCGTGGTGTCGGCGATCACGCCCACCCCGCTCGGTGAAGGCAAGACCACGGTCGCCGTCGGGCTCGGGCAGGCGTTCCACCACTTCGGCAAGCGGGCAACGCTGGCGCTGCGCCAACCGTCGATGGGCCCCACCTTCGGGATCAAGGGCGGCGCCGCGGGCGGCGGCTACAGCCAGGTGGTTCCGATGGAGTTGCTGAACCTCCACCTCACCGGCGACATGCACGCCGTGACCGCGGCGCACAACATGTGCTCTGCCGCCCTCGACGCACACCTCTACCACGGCAACACGAGTGGTCTCGACATCCACAACATCACATGGCGACGGGTGCTCGACGTGAACGACCGGTCTCTCCGCAACGTGGTCGTGGGCCTCGGTGGACGCCTCGACGGCGTGCCGCGCGAGACCGGGTTCGACATCACCGCTGCCTCCGAGGTGATGGCCACGCTCGGCCTCGCGACCTCGCTGCAGGACCTGCGGGCGCGGCTCGGGCGGATCGTGGTCGGGTTCACGAAGTCGGGGGATCCCGTCACCGCCGACGACATCGAGGTGGCCGGAGCCATGGCGGTGATCCTGCGTGAGGCGATCAAGCCCAATCTCATGCAGACGCTGGAGAACACGCCGGCGCTCATCCACACCGGGCCGTTCGGGAACATCGCCACCGGCAACAGTTCGATCGTGGCCGACATGATCGGGATCCGGATGGGCGACTACCTCATCACCGAGGCCGGCTTCGGTGCGGACATGGGCGCCGAGCGCTTCTTCAACATCAAGTGCCGGGCATCGGGGCTCGTGCCCGACGCAGCCGTCCTCGTGGCCACGGTCCGCGGGCTGAAGGCCCACTCCGGAAACCACAAGATCGTCGCCGGTCGCCCGTTGCCCGACGCCCTTCTCGAAGCCAACCCCGACGAGGTTCGCCAGGGTGCCTCCAACCTGCGGAAGCAGTTGGAGAACATCCAACTCCACGGCTGCACGGCCGTCGTGGCCGTGAACGCCTTCCCGGACGACCACGAAGAGGACCTCGCCGAGGTCGCCGAGATCGCCGACGAGCTGGGCGTCCGGTGCGCCATCACCACCAACTTCGCCGACGGCGGCGCCGGGGCCGTCGAGTTGGCCCAGGAAATCGTCGAGGCCGCGGAGGAGCCGAACGACTTCCGGACGCTCTACCCATCCGACATGTCGTTGGAGGACAAGATCGACACCGTCGCCCGTCGCGTCTACGGCGCCGACGGGATCGAGTTGTCCACACAGGCCCGGCGTCAGCTGGCCAACTACGAGAGGGCCGGCTTCGGTGACCTTCCCGTCTGCATCGCCAAGACCCACCTCTCGATCTCGTCCGACGCCTCCAGAAAGGGGGCGCCGAGAGGATGGACACTTCCGGTGCGCGAAGTGCGAGCGTCGGTCGGTGCGGGGTTCGTGTACCCGATCTGCGGCGACATGCGCACGATGCCCGGCCTCGGTGCCTCACCGGCGCTCCAGCGCATCGACATCGACGCCGATGGCAACATCGTCGGCCTCAGCTGATCTCCACCTCCGTCTTCGGGCGGTGCGCGAGGATGCCGCATGACCGAGGACGGAGACGTCGACGATCTGTGGGCGGCGACCCGTCCCGAGCGGATGCCGCCGCCGGGACCACCGTCGGCACCACCGCCTCCTCCACCGGCTGATGCCGGCATCGGGTTCCTCGGCGACAACCCCGGGCCGCCGACCGAGCCCCTCGACCCCACCGCCGCGATGCCCGCGGTCGGCGCAGCGGGAGCCGCTGGACTGGGTGGCCCACCGCCACCGGCACCGCCAGGTGACGAGCCGCCCGACGGCGACGGGCCGGTGCGCCCGCCATGGCTGATCCCCGCAGTGATCGCACTCGCCGCACTCCTGGTCGGAGCGCTCGCCCTCGTCCTGTTGTCCAGCGGAGGCGACGACGACGATGCCTCCACGCCGACTGCCACGTCCACCACCACGACAACGGTCCCGGCAACCACCACCAGCACGACCACGACGACGCTCCCACCGACCACCACGACCTCCACCACCAGCACGACCACGACGACGCTCCCACCGACCACCACGACCACCACGACCACCACGACCACCACGACCACGACGTCGACGACGACGACCTTGCCCCCCTCGCCGCTTCCCGACCCGGGGTTCGCCGTGGTCGGGCCCGAGACCGTCCCGATCGACCGGGCGTGCCGCACCATCCCGTTGGAACCGAACGACGGGCACTACCAGTTGAACAGCCAGATCGTGAGCACCTCACTCGGACGCCTCGTCCTCGACCGGTGGTACGACGAGGCCGGGGCGAATGGTCTCGACATCTGGAACATCGACAGCAACGAACGCCTCGTCGCCGGCAGCGTCGACGACCACGAGAACGGCTACATCGCCACGGTCGACATCGGTGGCAACACCGTTCAGGTCGCTGCCAACCCCTTCCCCGAGGGACCGGGCGACTGCTTCGAGACCGTCGTCACGAGCGACTCCGACATCGAGATGTGGCCACACACGCAGGCCGTGCTGGATCTCTGCTCCACGGGAGGAGGTCCGGCCCACGACGTGGTCGCCATCCTCACAGAAGGCAGCCGACTCACGATCTTCGACGACGGTGCCGGCGGCGCCCGGGTGTTCTACGAGCCACCGTTCGGCGACGACCCTTTCACCGACGACAACGGCACCTCGGCGAACGAGGACGCCCTCCGGGTCTACGAGGCGGC
>CBFCWZ010000369.1:0-3214 GCA_965601935.1 uncultured Ilumatobacteraceae bacterium | reverse complement strand
GATCTGCGACAGGAAGAGCTTGGTGCGCTCTTCCCGGGGGTTCTCGAAGAAGTGCTCGGGGGTGCCGACTTCGACGATCTGGCCATCGGCCATGAAGACGACGCGGTCGGCGACCTCGCGGGCGAACCCCATCTCGTGGGTGACGACGATCATGGTCATCCCCGACCGCGCCAGCTCCTTCATCGTGTCGAGGACCTCACCGATCATCTCGGGGTCGAGTGCCGACGTCGGCTCGTCGAACAACATCACCTTCGGCCGCATCGCCAGGGCGCGGGCGATGGCCACCCGCTGCTGCTGCCCGCCCGACAGCTGACCGGGGTACTTGTAGGCCTGTTCGGGGATCTGCACCTGCTCGAGCAGGTCCATGCCGAGCTTCTCCGCCTCGGCCTTGGGCAGCTTGCGCACCTTGCGCGGCGACAGTGTGATGTTGTCGAGCACGCTGAGGTGGGGGAAGAGGTTGAAGCTCTGGAACACCATTCCCGTCTCGCGGCGGACCTCTTGGATGTTGCGGATGTCGTTCGACAGTTCGGTCCCGTCGACCACGATGCGTCCGGCGTCGTGCTCTTCCAACCGGTTGATGCAGCGGATCATGGTGGACTTGCCCGAGCCGGAGGGTCCGATGACCACCACGACCTCTTGGGCCCCCACCTTGAGGTTGATGTCCGTCAAGGCCTGGAAGTCGCCGAACAGTTTGTCGACGTGGTCGAGGGTGATGATCGCATCGCCGTCGCCGGTCATCTCGGTGGCGTCGGCGAAGGCGACGCCGTTGTCTGCGGTGGTCTCGTTCTCGGCGGTCATCGCACGCCCACTCCCAACCTCTTCTCGAGCCGCTGACTCTCGCGGCTCATCGTGTACGAAACGGTCCAGAACAACAGGGCGGCGAAGGCGATGGTCTCGCCGATCAGCCCCTGTCCCCGGAAGTCGCCCTGCTGCGGGATCGCCGTGGCGACGTTCAGCAACTCGAACAGACTCATCGCGATGCCGGCCAGCGTGGTGTCCTTGAAGAGCGAGATCAGCTGGCCGATCTGGGCCGGGATCACGTTGCGCAGCGCCTGAGGCAGCACGATGTAGCCGGTCTGGCGAACAGGGGAGAGGCCGGTGGCCTTCGCCGCCTCGACCTGGCCGCGCGGCACCGACTGGAGCCCGCCGCGGATGATCTCGGCCATGTAGGCCGCAGTGAACAGGGTGAACACCACCATGGCTCGTGTCGACGTGGACGGGGCGAGCGAGTCGGGGACGAAGAACCCGAGTGCGACGTTGGCCAGCAGCAGCAGCACGAACAGCGGCGCGCCGCGGATGATCTCGATGTAGGAGGTGGAGACGAGCCGCACCAGCGGCAGCGTCGATCGGCGGCCGAGGGCCAGCAGGATCCCGAGCGGATAACACAGGATGATGGCGCAGAACGCCAGGAACAGGTTCAGCATGAACCCACCCCAGTCGTCGAAGCCCACGGCGGTGACGACGTAGAAGTAGAGGATCACGGGGACCGCGGCGATCAGCACGGTGAGCAGGGTGTTGCCGAGGAGCCCGAAGTGGGGCCGGCCGAGGTAGGGGCCGATCAGTCGGCCGACCACTCCCGCCGCGACTGCGGCGAGCACCATCACCCATGGTCCGATGCTCTCGCTGAGGAGGAGCAGGAGCACCACCACGAATGCGGGCAGCCACAGTCGCGCGACGAGGTCCCGCGCCCGGTCCGCCGGGTCCTTCTTCACCTCGACGCGCCCGGCGCGGAGCTGCCGGGCGCGGAGGAAGCCGGCGAGGAATCCACCCCACGCGGCGAGGGCGATGACGGCGACCACCAGACGGAGTTCGTGCGCCTCCGGGAAGCGGCCGACCATGAGCAGACGGAGGTTGACCCGGATGATGTCCCACCGGCCGGTGACGAAGATGAAGTTGACGATCCGGAAGAGGGCGTAGACGGCCAGCGCGCCGAACACGACCGTGAGGATCGAGTCGGTCCACGTGCGGAAGAGGTTGCGGCGCAGCCACGTGAGGGGAGAGTGATGGCGGCTCATCGTTCGATCAATGCCATTCGTCGGTTGGCGATGTTCACGAACACCGACGTGATCAGGGACAACGTGATGTAGAGGGCCATCGTGAGGGTGAAGACCGGAACCGCGGGCGAGCCGTTGCCGACCGTGGTCTGGGCGACGAGCGTGAGGTCGTAGTAGCCGATCGCAGCGCCGAGGGACGAGTTCTTGATGAGGTTCAGGTACTGGTTGCCGATCGGGGGGATCGCGATGCGGAACGCCTGGGGCAGCACCACGAACCACATCCTCTGGCCACCGCTCAGGGCGAGCGCATCGGCGGCCTCTCCTTGGCCCCTGTCGACGGCCTGGATCGAACCGCGCACGATCTCGGCGATGTGGCTGGCGGTGTAGATGACGAGAGCGAAGAAGAGGGCGAAGAACGACGGGTCGATGCGCATGCCGCCGTCGGTCTGGCGGCCGTCGAGGGCGGGCCGGTCGATCGAGTACCCCATGAGGAACCAACCGATGAGGAAGACCAGGGCGAATCCGGCGAAGCCCCACCGGGCTGCGTTGGCGGTGGCCCCGGTGCGGTCGGAGACCGACTGCCGCCACTTGGCGAGAACGATCCACACGATCGTCGCGGCGAGCAAGAGGAGGAGGAGGGCGAGGCCGCTCCCACCCACGAACCAGGGGATGGCGACCCCGCGGTTGGAGATGATGGCCCACCCACCCGCGTTCCAGGCGTCCTGGATGGTCGGGAACACTCCCAGGACCACGACCAGCAGGCCGGCGACCAGGAAGAGGGCGAGGGGCACGTTGCGCACTGCCTCCACGTAGACCGTGGCCAGCTTGCTGATGAGCCAGTTCTTCGAGAGCCGGGCGATCCCGATGATCGTGCCGAGAATGGTGGCGGCGAGGATGCCGGCGACCGACACGCGCAGCGTGTTGAGCAGCCCTTGGTAGAGGGCGTCACGAACCGGTGCGTTGGCCGACAGTTCGTTCCCGGTGATCTGGAAGTTGGCCGGGTTGTCGAGGAAGTCGAAGTTGGTCGGGATGTTCTGGTCGGCGGTGTTCTCGGTGTAGTTCCCCCAGAGCCAGACCAGGATCAGCGCGACGAGGACCACGACCAGGATCTGAGCGATCCACTTGAGGACGCGGACGTCGCGGTAGAACGGAACGCGCGACGCAACCGCCGCCGTCACCGGCCCACCCAGAGGTGGGCCGGTGACGGCCAACGATCGTTG
>CBFCWZ010000368.1:0-3282 GCA_965601935.1 uncultured Ilumatobacteraceae bacterium | reverse complement strand
CCCGGCCCCTGAAGCTCCGGCCGCCGAGGCACCGGCCGCTGAAGCCCCGGCCCCTGAAGCTCCGGCCGCCGAAGCCCCGGCCGCTGAGGCTCCGGCCGCCGAGCCCACCGACGCCCCGGCCGACGCCCCGGCCGCCGACGAGACCAGCACGGAGAGCTGAACCGATGGCATTCACTGCAAAAGACGTCAAGGCCCTGCGCGACGCAACCGGGGCAGGAATGATGGACTGCAAGTCCGCACTGCAGGAGACCGACGGAGACGTCGAGGCCGCCAAACAGTGGCTCCGCGAGAAGGGTCTGGCCGCCAGCGCCAAGCGCTCCGACCGCGAGAACACCCAGGGCGTTGTCGCCTTGCTCGTCGACGGCAAGGTCGGCGCCATGGTCGAACTCAAGTCCGAGACCGACTTCGTGGCCGGATCCGACCAGTTCAAGGCCGAGGCCGACGCTCTCGCCGCGCTCGTGGCCGCCAAGGGCACCGAGGCGGTCGCCGAGCGCAACGCCGAACTCGAGGAACTCAAGGTCACGCTGAAGGAGAACATCGGCCTCGGTGAGGTCGTGCGGATCGAGGCTGCCGACGGCAACGAGCTCGGTCACTACGAGCACATCCAGGGTGGCCGCGGCGTGAACGGCGTACTCGTCGAGGTGGCCGGGGGCAACGCCGAGTTGGCCCACGACATCGCCGTGCACATCGCCTTCGCCCGCCCGAAGTACCTCAGCCGCGACGACGTCCCGGCCGACGTGGTCGAGGCCGAGCGCGAGACGCTCACCACGCTCACCCGCAACGAGGGCAAGCCCGAGCAGGCCCTCGAGAAGATCGTCGCCGGTCGCCTCAACGGGTTCTACAAGGACGTCGCCCTGCTCGATCAGCCCTACGCGAAGGACGACAAGCAGTCCGTGTCCCAGTACCTGGGTTCGGCCAGCGTCGTCAGCTTCGCCCAGGTCGAGATCGGCTGAGCAACGTGAACGAGACCCGTTCCGACGACACCGGCGGGACCCGCCGAAGGAATTGGAAGCGGATCGTCTTCAAGCCCTCCGGTGAGGCTCTCGCCGGGGCGTCCGGGACGGGTCTGGACGGTGCGACCCTCGAGGCCACCGCTCGCGACATCATCGACTTGCGCCAGAACCTCGACGTCGACGTCGCAGTGGTGGTCGGCGGCGGCAACTTCTGGCGCGGCCGGACCGGGTCGCTCACGGGGATGGACGCCACCCAGTCCGACCACATCGGCATGCTCGGCACCGTGATGAACGCGCTCGCCCTGCAGGATGCACTGGAGCGGCTCGGCCAGGACACCCGCGTCCAGTCCGCCATCGAGATGCCGCGCATCGCCGAGGCTTACATCCGGCGCCGCGCCGTGCGGCACCTCGAGAAGGGCCGTGTCGTGATCTTCGCCGCCGGCACCGGCAACCCCTTCTTCACCACCGACACGGCGGCTGCTCTCCGCGCCGCCGAACTCGATGCGGAGGTGCTCATCAAGGGAACCCACTCCGGCGTCGACGGCGTCTACACCGCCGATCCGCGCCGCGACAGCAGCGCCACCAAGTACGACGAGGTGAGTTACCTCGAGGTCATGACCAAGGACCTCAAGGTGATGGACGCCACCGCCATCGCGTTCTGCCGCGACAACGACATCCCCATCGTGGTGTTCGACATGTCGATCCCCGGCTCGCTGCGCAGCATCGTGCAGGGCGGCAGCGAGGGCACCCTCGTCCACGACGGCTGAGCCGGAGCCGTCTCTTCTCGCGGCGTGTACGACTACGCGCATGGCCCATGGGTACGCTGTCGGACGTGATCGAAGAGACCCTGCTCGAGGCCATGGAAAAGATGGAGAAGGCGGTCGAGCACACCCAGACCCAGTTCGGGTCGGTGCGCACGGGTCGCGCGACACCCGCGTTGGTCGAGCACCTGCAGGTGGAGTACTACGGCGCTCCTGTGCCGTTGCAGCAGCTGGCCTCGATCTCCGTTCCCGAGGCTCGGCAACTGTTGATCAAACCTCACGATCGTGGGTCGCTCGGGGCGGTCGAGAAGGCCATCCGCGAGAGCGATCTCGGTGTGGCGCCGAACAACGACGGCATCGCCATTCGGATCTCGCTGCCCCAGCTCACCGAGGAGCGCCGGCGCGAGTACGTGAAGGTGGTCAAGAACATGGCCGAGGAGGGCCGCATCGCGGTCCGGGCAGCTCGCCGAGATGCCCGTAAGACGCTCGAGACCTCCGAGCGGGACGGTGAGATGTCGGCCGACGATCTGGAGCGGGCTGAAAAGGAACTCGAGAAGGTGACCCACGAGCACGTCGAGAGCATCGACGCCGCCCTGGGACGCAAGGAATCCGAGCTGCTCGAGGTGTGACGGCTTCGATGACGGTATCTAGGGAGCGCACGGCCCAGGGAGGGTGACAGAAAATGAGTGACGACGAGATCTGGCGTGAGGACAGCGAGTCCGCGAGGCGTCCGGGCAAGTACGAGAGCGAGATGGACGAGTTCGAAGAAGACGAGTTCGGCGGGCCCCTCTTCACCGCCGAGACACCCACCGTCTCGCCGGCCAGCGACCCCACGACCGAGCAGCCGCTCAGCTTCGGTACCGACGACAGTGGTGCCCTTCCACACTGGACCGAGCCACCCACCGGTGAGGTCCCCAAGATCGAGGCCACCGACCCCACGGGCGAGCAGGACGTCGACGTGTGGTCGTCGTTCACCACCGATTCACCCGTGTGGAAGGAGGGTGACCACGTCGACGACCCGTCCGGCACCGTTGCGCCACCCGCCGACCCCACCGGAGAGCTGGCGTGGGTCGACTCCGACGCTGAAGCCGTCGACCCGGTCGAGGAACCGAGCGACGTGGGGCACGATGCTGCTGCCGCCGCTGCCGCAGCGACGGCCGGTGCCGCCGGCGTCGCAGCTGCATCGCGGGAGCCGTCGAAGATCACCATCGGCACCGACCCGTCGGGCATGCCACGTCGGCAGGATCCGAAGCGTCGCGGTTCGACGCCGCAGCGCCCGCCGGGCGCCCGGACCGCACAGATGCAGGGCGACCGGCGCAACTTGTCGTTGGCGGTCGCCTCCGGGCTCATCCTCGCCGCCATCTTCCTCGCCAGTGTGATGTGGCGGCCCGCCGCGGCTCTCGCGTTCATCGCCGTCCTGCTCGGCCTGGCCGCCATCGAGTACTTCTCCAAGGTCACCGAGAAGGGCTACCGCCCGGCGGTGGCCGCCGGTGTTCTCGGCTCGGTGTCCGCACCCCTGGCTGCCTACTGGGTGGGTGACTCCGCCATCCCCCTGGTGCTGGTCTTCG
>CBFCWZ010000367.1:0-3285 GCA_965601935.1 uncultured Ilumatobacteraceae bacterium | reverse complement strand
TCGAGACGTGCCTGCGTGCCGCCCAGCAGGCGCCCAGCGGTGGCAACGTGCAGCCACAGCAGTACGTGGTGGTGACCGACGCCGAGTTGAAGCGGAAGGTCGGCGACCTCTACCGGGCCACCTTCGACCGCTACGAGAAGTCGCTGCCGGAGCCCTCGGCGTTCCGTGACGAGGCACAGGCGGACTCGTGGCGGAAGACCCGCGACGCCAGCCGGCACCTCGCCGACCACGTACACGAGGCACCGGCGATCGTCTTCTTCTTGCAGCCGATCATCCCATGGTCCCCTGCCGACGACGAGGGCCCGATGGACATCGGTCGACTCGACGCCAGCGTCTACCCCGCAGTGCAGAACTTCTGCGTGGCGGCCCGGTCGCTCGGGATCGGTACCGCGCTCACCACCGTGATCCGCATCGCCGCCGCGGATGCGCTCGACGTTCTCGGCGTACCGGCGAACGACGACGGCAGCCCCCGCTACGAGATCGCCGCATGCATCCCGATGGGCCGCCCCGCCGGCCGGTTCGGCGTCGCACCACGCAAGCCCGCCGCCGCCGTGACCCACTGGAACTCCTTCGGCAACAAGCGCCGCTGACCCGTCCGGCCGCGTCCGGTCGTGCCGCCGCGACTTCCGGCGGTGGCCCGAGCGGCGAATCGGGTGCGACCGAATCGGGCACGACCACCGATGTCACATCCGGTTGCAAAGGCCTGTAGATAGCCTTTGTCGTCGTGTCTCCACACGACTCCCTCACTCTCGCTGCGCGCACCGACCTCCGCAACCTCGCGATCGTCGCCCATGTCGATCACGGGAAGACGACGCTCGTCGACTCGCTGCTCCATCAGTCGGGGGCGTTCCGTGCCCACGAGGAGATCGCCGAACGGGTCATGGACTCGATGGACCTCGAACGGGAGAAGGGGATCACGATCCTCGCCAAGAACACCTCTCTCGTGTGGCGCGACGAGCGCACCGGCACCGATGTCACGCTGAACATCGTCGACACCCCGGGCCACGCCGACTTCGGTGGTGAGGTCGAGCGGGCGCTCACCATGGTCGACGGCATCGTGCTCCTCGTCGATGCCGCGGAGGGGCCGCTCCCGCAGACCCGCTTCGTGCTCCGGAAGGCACTCGCCCGGAATCTCCCGGTGATCCTCGTGATCAACAAGGTCGACCGGCCCGACGCCCGCACGGCCGAGGTCGTCGACGAGGTCTACGAGCTGTTCTTCGATCTCGACGCCGACGACCATCACATCGAGTTCCCCATCGTCTACTGCTCGGGTCGTGACGGCTGGGCGACCCTCGACGCCGCCGAGGGTGCCGCCGGGGGCGGGGGCAACGACCTTCGTCCGCTGGCCGAGATGCTGCTCGACCACATCCCTGCACCGACGTACCACCCGGACGCGCCGCTCCAGGCCTGGGTGACGAACCTCGACGCCTCCCCCTACCTCGGTCGCCTCGCCCTGCTGCGGGTGTTCGAGGGCGAGATCCGCAAGGGGCAGTCGGTCGCCTGGTGCCGTCGCGACGGCACCGTCGGCCGGGCGCGCGTGGGTGAGCTGTTCCTCACCGAGCACCTCGAGCGGGTACCCGTCGAGTCGGCGGGGCCGGGCGACCTCGTCGCCATCGCCGGCATCGAGGACATCACGATCGGCGAGACCCTGGCCGACCCCGAGGATCCGCGCCCGCTCCCGGTCATCTCCGTCGACGAACCGGCCCTCTCGATGACGATCGGCATCAACACCTCGCCGCTCGCCGGCCGGGAGGGGAAGAAGCTGACGGCGCGGTTGCTGAAGAACCGCCTCGACGCCGAACTGATCGGCAACGTGAGCCTCCGGGTGAACCCGACCGAACGCCCCGATGCCTGGGAGGTGCAGGCCCGTGGCGAACTCCAGCTGGCCGTGCTCGTCGAGCAGATGCGCCGCGAGGGCTTCGAACTGACCGTCGGCAAGCCGGAGGTGCTGACCCGCGAGATCGACGGGAAGCTGCACGAACCGGTGGAGCGGGTCACGATCGACGTACCCGACGAGCACCTCGGCGCCGTGACCCAGTTGCTGGCCGGCCGCAAGGGGCGGATGCAGCACATGGGCGGCACGGGCTGGGTTCGCCTCGACTATCTGGTTCCCGCGCGTGGCCTCATCGGCTTCCGCACCGAGTTCCTCACCGAGACACGGGGCACCGGCGTGTTGTCGAACACCTTCGAGGGCTGGGAGCCGTGGGCCGGCGAGATCCGTGCCAGGTCGACCGGTTCCATCGTCGCCGACCGTCACGGTCCGGCCACGACCTACGCGATGTTGAACCTGCAGGACCGCTCGACCCTGATGGTCGCCCCGGGCACCACTGTGTACCGCGGCATGATCGTCGGCGAGAACAGCCGCGCCGGCGACATGGACGTGAACATCTGCAAGGAGAAGAAGCTCACCAACGTCCGTGCGGCCTCCGCCGACGAGACCGTGAAGCTCACCCCGTACCGTCGGCTCAGCCTGGAGGGCGCGCTGGAGTTCATCACCGCCGACGAATGCGTCGAGGTCACGCCCGAGAACATCCGCCTGCGCAAAGCCGAACTCGACCCGACCGTGCGCGCCCGCGACGCCAAGCGTCGCTCGTACGCCGACCAGTAGCGGGCTACTGCCGTGTCGATGGTGGAGCGTGGGAGATCGCACATCGGCTGAGCAGGTCGAACGCTGCTCCCGACCCGCGCCAACGCGTGTGGTCAGAGCCCTACGGGCCGACCACCGACGCGCCGTCGGGGTCGGCGAGATCGATCACCGAGTTGTCGTGTTCCTCCACGACGGAGGAGTTCCACGCGAGGAGCCCGATCCGGCAACGCTCCCAGCGATTGCCCGACACATGGGCGTCGGTGGCGCCCGCCTGCACCACGCACCCACTGTCGCCGTCGAACACGGCGTTGCCTTCGACGCTCGCCTGCGTACCTGCCACGACGTCGACGGCGCGGCTGATGCCGTGGAACTGGTTGCCGCGAACCCGGGCGTCCTCGGTGTGGCTGAGCCTGACGCCGAACTGGCGGGCGGCGATGTCGCAGCCCCGGATCCTCGTGCCGGTGGTGTCCGACGCGTGGATGCCGCCGTCGTGACCCCGGATCTCGCAGGAGTCGACGAGATGCTCGCCGCCCCCACGGAGTTGGACGGCCACATCGCCCGCTCGGCCCACGAGCGTTGCGTGAGCCAGCGACAGGCGATCGGCCCCCTTCGTCCGGACCCCGCGCAGGTGGGATCCGCGGACGGCTGTGTCGTCGGAGCGCACCTCCGCGGTCCCCTCGACACGGCAACCCAGTAAC
>CBFCWZ010000366.1:0-3287 GCA_965601935.1 uncultured Ilumatobacteraceae bacterium | reverse complement strand
ATCACCCACACCCGCTACAGCACCTGGCGCCCTATCCGCTGACCTCCCTGACACCGTTAGTCGGTGAGGGAGGTGAGGCGGTCGAAGCCGATGATGCGGCCGAGAGAGATGCCGGCGGCCTCTTGGAGGTGGCGGGTGAGGGAGGTGCGGCCGGTGACCACCGAGGTGCTGGTGGGTGACACGTAGGCATCGAGGCCCACCTCGGCGGCGATCATGCGGGCACGGAGGGCGTGGTACGGGTCGGTCACGATGAGGACGCTCGACAGGTCGCGCTCGTCCAGCAGCGCGGCCACGTGCTCCAAGGATTCGAAGGTGGTTGCGCCCTCGTTCTCCTGGAGGATCGCCGAGGCCGGAACCCCCGCACCGACGAGGTACGCGGCCGACGCCTCGGCCTCGGTGAAACGGTCGCCCGGGATGTTCCCGCCGGTGGCCACGACGATCGGGGCATGGCCTTCGGGCCACAATTCGAGAACCTGGTCGAGGCGCGCCTCCAATTGTGGCGACGGCCGTCCGTCGTACTGGGCGGCACCCATGACGACGATCGCGTCGACCGGACGGGCCTGATCGGAACTGCCCGTCGACCAGACCTGGAAGAGGGTGACGGCGTAGTACAGCAACGCCAGGAGCAGCACGGCGGCGCCGCTCAGGAGAGCGATACGCCCGGCGGTCCATCCGCTCCGACGCGGGCGGCCCGTCCGCTCCGAGTCGTCGTGGTCGGTCACGGCCGCGGGAACCACGAGAGGAGCTTCGGGTGTGGGGTCGGGGCCGGCGGCGTCGGTCACTGCGGCGGGGCTCAACTCCCCCCGCCCTCTGGATCGGCCCCCACTGCAGCCAGGCGCTCCGCCGCCGTGCCCAGCCGCCGCACCGCCTCGGCCCGCCCCATCACCTCGAGCGACTCGAACAGCGGCGGCCCGACGGAGCGTCCGGTGACCGCCACACGGACGGGAGCCTGGGCCTTGCCCAGCTTGATCTCGTAGCGCTCCATGATCGACTCGAGTGCCGACTTCACCGCGTCGGCCTCCCACACCAGGCTCTCATCGCTGTACGCCTCGATGACGTCGGCCAGCAGCGGACCGGCCCACTCGGGCTTCATCGCCTTGGCCCACGACTTGTCGTCGAAGTCGAGATCGGCGCCGTCGGGTAGGAACAGGAAGTCGACCGTGCCAGGTACGTCCTTCAAGGTGACGAGGCGCTGTTGGATGTGGGGCGCGATCGCCGCGAACCGCTCGCGGTCCCATTCGGGCGGCAGCTCGGCGTCGGTGGCGGCGAGGAACTCGTCGGCCGACATCATGCGGATGTAGTCGCCGTTGAACGCGGCCAGCTTCTTCAGGTCGAAGAACGCCGGCGAGCGGGTGACGTCCTCCAGCCGGAAGGCAGCCTCCATCTCGTCCCACGTGGCGATCTCGGTGCCCGCCTCCTCGGCGCCGGGCGGCGTCCACCCGAGGGTCATCAGGTAGTTGACCATCGCGTCGGCGAGGTAGCCCTCGTCGCGGTACTGCTCGAGGGCTACCTTGTCGCGGCGCTTGGAGAGCTTCTTGCGGTTCTCGTTCACCAGTACGGGAACGTGGGCCCAGCGCGGCGGCTCGGCACCGAGCGCCTCCCACAACATCTGCTGTTTCGGAGTGTTCGGCAGGTGCTCCTCGGCCCGCACCACGTCGGTGATGCCCATCTCGAGGTCGTCGACCACGTTGGCGAGGACGAACACGGGGGTCCCGTTGCCGCGCAGGAGGACGAAGTCCTCGATGGTGGAGTTGTCGAAGCTGACCTCGCCGCGGACCGCATCGTTCACGACCGTGACGCCGTCGGGCACGCGGAAGCGCAGCACCCTCCCCGGACCGGGCTCGACGCCCCGGTCGCGCGAGTAGCCGTCGTACCCCTGGATGCCGAGTTCCTCGGCGCGCTGCTGTACCTGCTCGCCGGTGAGGTCGCAGTAGTACGCCTTTCCCTCCTCGTACAGCCTCTGAGCTGCGGCGACGTGGGCGTCGGCGTACTCGCTCTGGTACAGCGGGCCCTCCAGGTGGGGGTCGTCGGCGGAGATGCCGATCCAGGCCAGGGCGTCGATGATGCCCTGGGTCCACTCAGGACGGTTGCGAGCCTCGTCGGTGTCCTCGATCCGGAGCACGAACTTCCCGCCGAGGCGACGGGCGAGAGCCCAGTTGTGGAGGGCAGTACGGGCACCGCCGACGTGGAAGAAGCCCGTCGGAGAGGGCGCGAAACGGAAACGGGGAGCGTCGGACGCAGGGGGCATGACCTCCACGACGCTACAGGTGGGGTGTGTCGTCGGAACGGTGCGTCGCACCGCCGGCAGAAAGCGCCAGGTTGCGGAGTTGGCGCATCGCCACCGAGATGGTCGTGAGGTTGTAGCTCTCGGCGCGCCGGATCTCGGTGTGCATGCTCTGGACGCGGTCGGCCGCGCGCTGGTTGTGCTCGACCCACGCCTCGACATCCCCACCGGCCGACGACAGCACGCTGCCGGCGAGGTCGGCCAGCACGGTGAGCAGGTCGTCGCGCATCGACGACCTGGCCTGGTTCTGCCAACGGTCCGACCGCGGCAGCGCACCGATCCCGTCCCACAGCCAGCGCAGGTCGAAGGTGTCGAACACCGACCAGTAGGTCCGTGCGGCGTAATCGACCGGGTGTCCCGCGTCGGCCGCCAACACGATGATGTCGAAACCCGTGTGGAGCCACGGCCACCGGGCCGATCGGGCGGCGAGATCGACTGGCACCCCGGCCGCGCACCGCTCGTCGCACACCCTCGCCACGTCGTCGGCAACCGAACCCGACACCACCGCGTCGAGAGAACCGGTGAGGAACCGGAGACCCGAGCCGAAGAATGCGATCGTGCCCGCCAGGTCGAGGGGCGGACGACGGTGGCGGAGCAGCCACATCGTTCCCCGCTCGGCCATCCTGCGCGCGTCCATCAGCAGATCTGCCTGGACGTCGAGGGTCACCGAACTGCCGAGTTCGTCGATCTCGCTCCACAGGTCGTTGAGCCGGAACAGGTTGCGCGACGCGACAAAGGCGCGGGCCACGTCGCCGATACCCAGGCCGGTCTCCTCGGTCATCCGGTGGTCGAACGAGATGCCCTCCGTGTTCACCATGTTGTTGACCAGGGAGGTGGCGATGATCTCCCGGCGCAGGATGTGGCCGCGGATCGCGTCGGGGTAGCGCTTCTGGAGCGGCTCCGGGAAGTACGCCATCAGATCGTCTTCGAGGACTGGGTCGTCGGGCAGGTCCGTGGCCAGCACCTCCTGGTCGGGCGTCGCGTTGGGGTCGGTCACCCTGGT
>CBFCWZ010000365.1:0-3293 GCA_965601935.1 uncultured Ilumatobacteraceae bacterium | reverse complement strand
GGTTGCTTCTCCTTCTGCGTGTTGCCGTTGCCCGATGCACCACGGGACTTCTTCTTGCCGCTGTCCGAGGTCGACGCCTGTTGCGGCGCCACGTTCTCGCCCTGCCCGGACTTCTTCTTCTTGCCGCTGTCCGAGGTCGACGCCTGTTGCGGCGCCACGTTCTCGCCCTGCCCGGACTTCTTCTTCTTGCCCTTGCCCTGCCCCGGCTTGGTGCCGGCTTTTGGCTTCGGACCCCACTCGAACACGGTGCGGGCCTTGTCGATCGCGGAGTACTCGACCACGGTCTCCACGCCGTCTTCGGTGCGAACGGTGGCGGATGTGTCGTCGGCCGACGCCAGCACACCCCGGACACGGCGGTCATCGCTGCTCACGTCGCGGAGGCGAATCTGCACGTCCTTGCCCACCTCGCGCTGGAAGTGCGCAGGGGTGCGGAGAGCACGCTCCAGGCCGGGGCTCGTGACTTCGAGGGTGTAGCGCCCGTTGATCGGGTCCTCGTGGTCGAGTTCCCGCGAGATCAGACGCGTCGCCAGGGCGAGGGTGTCGAGGTTGATGCCCTCCTCGGAACCGGCCGGAGTGTCGAGGGTGACGCGGATGGTGCCACCCCGCCGCTCGACGTCGTACACGTCGAGTTCGAGGTCGGAGGCGATCGGTGCGACGAGGTCGCTCACGCGGTCCAACTCGTTCGACACAGATTCTCCTCCTTTCAACAATGAAGGCGTGGGGGACACCCACGCCTTCGGTCGATTCACCAAATTGCGGACGCCCATGATAGCAGCGGGTGAAGCCGGTGCGACGGGCGCCGAGGGGCCCGCCGGACGACGACCTGCGGGCTCCCGCGGCGGCCGCGGGAACCCCGAAGTCCCGACCGCGTAGCGATCCGCGCCGTAGCGGTAGGTTCTCTCCCCGTGCTCCGGATGTCGACCCTCTTCCTGCGAACCCTGCGTGACGATCCTGCCGACGCGGAGGTCCCGAGCCATCGCCAGCTGGTGCGCGCCGGGTACATCCGGCGGGCCGCGCCGGGTGGGTTCTCGTGGCTGCCGATCGGTTGGATCACCTTTCGCAACGTCGAGCGGATCGTGCGCGAGGAGATGGACCGCGCCGGCTTCCAGGAGGTCCACTTCCCGGCTCTGCTCCCGCGTGAGCCATACGAGGCGACCGGCCGCTGGGAGGAGTACGGCGAGACCCTCTTCCGGTTGAAGGACCGCCGCGACGCGGACTTCCTCCTCGCGCCGACCCATGAAGAGATGTTCACCCTGCTCGTGAAGGACCTGTACAGCTCCTACAAGGACCTTCCGCTCAGCCTCTACCAGATCCAGACGAAGTACCGCGACGAGCCCCGCCCGCGTGCCGGCCTGTTGCGGACTCGCGAGTTCGTCATGAAGGACTCGTACAGCTTCGACCTCGACGACGAGGGCCTCGATCGGTCGTACGAGGCCCACCGCAACGCCTACATCTCGCTCTTCGAACGCCTCGGGCTGCCGTACGTCATCGTGCAGGCGATGTCGGGCGCCATGGGCGGCTCTGCCTCCGAGGAATTCCTCGCTCCGATCGAGGTGGGCGAGGACACCTTCATCCGCTGCACCTCGTGCGACTACGCCGCGAACGTGGAGGCCGTCGACACCCCGGTCCCCGATCCCATCCCGCTCGATGGGCTGCGGCCCGCCCTCGTGCACGACACCCCCGAGACCCCCACCATCGCCACGCTGGTCGAGTTCGTGAATGCCAGCGAGGCCACCCGGCATCCCGATCGGGACTGGACGGCTGCGGACACCTTGAAGAACGTGGTGGTGAAACTGCGCTTCCCCGACGGCGAGATCACCCCGCTGGCGATCGGCATCCCGGGTGACCGCGATGTCGACATGAAGCGCCTCGAGGCACAGGTCGCTCCGGCTGTCCCCGAGCCCTTCAGCGACGAGGACTTCGCCGCCAACCCGATCCTCGCCAAGGGGTACATCGGCCCCGGCGTACTCGGCTCCGACAAGGCCAGCGGGATCCGCTACCTGGTCGACCCGCGGGTGGTGGAGGGAACGGCCTGGATCACCGGCGCCGACACCACCGGCAACCACGTCGTCGACCTCGTGATGGGACGTGACTTCACCGCCGACGGCACCATCGAGGCGGCCGGGATCCTCGATGGCGACGCCTGCCCGTCGTGCGGCTCCTCCATCGAGATGGCGAGGGGCGTCGAGATCGGCCACATCTTCCAACTCGGACGCAAGTACGCCGAAGCGCTCGAACTCACGGTCCAGGACGAGAACGGCAGACCGGTCGTCCCCACGATGGGTTCCTACGGCGTCGGTGTGTCGCGAGCGCTGGCCGCGATCGCCGAGTCGACGATCGACGAGTTCGGTCTCTGCTGGCCACGCGAGATCGCACCGGCCGACGTCCACGTGGTCATCGCCGGCAAGGAGGGCGGGCCACAGCGACCCGCCGCCGAACGACTGGCTACCGACCTGGAGGCAGCCGGGCTGCGGGTACTGATCGACGACCGGGCCGGAGTCTCACCGGGGGTGCGGTTCAAGGACGCCGAGCTCATCGGGGTCCCGACGATCGCGATCGTCGGTCGGGGTGTGGCGAACGAGGACTCGCCCACCATCGAGGTGAAGGACCGCAAGTCGGGCGAGCGAGACGACGTCGCGCTCGGCGTGGCGGTCGATCACCTCGTCGCCGTGTGCCGCTGAACGCTGCCGCGTTCAGGCGTGACGCAGGAGGCCCTGGTCGATCACGACTCTGGCCGTGTCGCCTTCGCCGGCGCTCGTGGTGAACACCGTCTCGCCGTCGCCGGCCGACCACATGTCGATCGTCAGCGCTTCGCCAGGGAAGACCGGCGAGGCGAAACGGCCCTCGACGTGGTGGAAGTTGGCCGGGTCCCCGCCACAACGGGCGTGGAGCAGGGCTCGTCCGGTGAAACCATACGTGCACAGCCCGTGCAGGATCGGGGTCTCGAACCCGCCCAGGGCGGCGAATGCCGGGTCGGTGTGCAGCGGGTTGCGGTCGCCCGACAGGCGGTAGACGAAGGCCTGGTCGCGCGACGTCGTGTAGGTGACGCTGGTGTCGGGGACCCGGTCGGGCGGGACGTTGCGCGGGCCGGACGGGCCGCGGTCGCCTCCCCATCCGCCCTCGCCGCGGATGAACGCCGACGAAGTGTTCGTGTAGAGCGGCTCGTCGCCCATGGTCGCCGTGGTCGTACTCTCCACCACGGCCGCCTTGCCCTTGTCGTAGATGCCGGTCACCTCGCTCTGGAGTGTCACCGTCCCCTCCACCGGGATCGGGCGGTGCAGCGTGACTGCCTG
>CBFCWZ010000364.1:0-3309 GCA_965601935.1 uncultured Ilumatobacteraceae bacterium | reverse complement strand
CGAGCGCCAACGAATCAAGGCCCAGGTCGCCGCAGTCGTCGCCGACTACCAGGCAGGCGGGCCGATCACGACGAGCGATGACGCCGCCGCCGACACCACCGAGGCAGGGGCGCACCTGGAGCTGCAGCGCGATCTCGACGCCCAGCTGGCCGACGTCGACGCGGCACTGCAGCGGATCGCATCCGGCACATACGGCATCGACGAGGTCACCGGCGAGCCGATCGACCCCGCTCGACTCGAGGCGTTCCCAACCGCCCGCACCAACATCTGACCTCAGGCGCAGGTCCAGCCCATGTTGCGCTGGAAATTGTCCGGGTCGAGGTGGTCGGCCGAGACGCCGTTGCCCGCCGCGCCGTAGGTGTAGGGGTAGATCTCGGCAACCGCCTGGAGACCGCGCGACCGGGCCTCGTCGATGAGCTCGTTGGCCGCCTGGCTCAGGTTCAGGGTCTGGGCCGTAATGCGGGCGACGATCAGCCCGCCGCCGAACGCGGCGATCAGCGCGAGAGGCGATCGCTACCGGCGGTCGCGTTCGGAGATCTCCTTGCCGTGTTCGCGGCGGATCTGGGTCTCCAGCTTGTGATGGGTCTTGTCGACGGCGGTGGTCGGGTCGCGGTCGGAGTCCGAGGCCTCGAAGTGGTGTCCCGGTCCCCGAACCTGCGCCCGGACGGCGGTCTCCTCGCCCTTCCCGCCGTCCCACGACACGGTGACGTGGCCGGTGGCGAGCGAGTCGAGGCACGTGTCCAGCCCGCCGAACTTGTCCTCGATCCGCTGTCGGAGGTCGTCATCGAGGTCGTAGCCGGAGGAGTCGATCTCGAGTTTGATCACCGGGCTCGCCTTCGGTCCTGCATCGCGTATGGCTTGGTCATGGTCCCTTCCTGGATCACAGACGGTTGTGGTTGCGCACGAGGACCGCGCCGGGTGCGAAGGCGGGCGGCCGGTTCGGATCGCCGCTACCAGTGCATTCATACGTAGGCCGATCACCGGCTGAACAGCCGATTCCGGCACGGTCTCAACCGGTTGTGCGCACCGCTACCGCTCGAAGGAACTGGCATCGGGTTGCCAGCACGGTCGTGCAGCGGCCCACGAGCAGCGCTATGTTGAGGATCTTCTGCCGATAGGGGTCGTCAACCGATGCTGGTACGTACAGCGATCGAGATCGAGGCGTCCGGCTACGAGGCCGCGCTCTCGGCGGCGCACCTGGAAGTCACCCAGATGGGAGTCGGAGCCTGGCCGAGCGCGGTTCGCGACGTCACGTACGATCACCTCCACCTCACCTCCGGACGGGTCGGGTTCCCTGTCGTCGGTCGGACGACATTCGGCGACGAGACGCTCGCAGTGGCCCTGATCGTCCGGCCGGCACCCGGCTCACGATGGTCCGGGAACGATCTTCGGCCGGGGATGCTCCTGACCTACGGGCCGGGGGCCGAGCACCACGCTGTGAGCAATCCTGGACTCGAATACCGGTACGTACTCGTGGACCGCGACATGCTGCTAGCGAGAGCGGATGCCCTGAGGTGCCGGATCCGGGTTCCAGCCAGAGGAGACGTCCTCCTGCTCTCCGCCGCACCGAAGACATCCGACATCCGAGGTGTCCTGCGGCAGGTCGGAGGGCCGTTCTCCGACGATCTCGCTCTCGCTGACGGAGAGGACGAGGTCCTCGAGGCATTGGTGTCGGCGTTCGCCGCTGACCGGCCCGAAGCCGGCCCCCGACCGAGGACGACGATCAACAACCGGCGGTTGGTGAATGCCTGCATCGACTTCGCCGACGAGATCGGCCGGATCCCGAGACTGAGCGAGCTGTGCGAGGCATTCAGCGTGTCGGAGCGTCGACTACGTGAGGCCTTCCACGATTCCTGCGGCACCGGGCCAAACGCGTTCCTGCGGGCGCGCCAGCTCGGCATGGCGCGCCGCCGGCTGCTGGCGCCCGACGCGCCGACGGTCACCGCCGTCAGCAACGACCTCGGCTTCCACCACCCGAGCCGGTTCGCCCGCCAGTACGCACGGCTGTTCGGCGAGCTGCCCCACGAAACCGCTCCAGCTGTCGACGCCGATCCGGCACCCTACGTTCACATCTCGGTTGGGCACGACGAGCCCGCCGCGAACCACGTGGCGTAGGGCGCAGCCCGCGCGAACGCACCGTGTCAGGACGAGTCGGCGTCGGCGAGTTCGACGTCGAGCGGACGGGGGTGATCGGGGTCCCAGATCACGTCATCGACCGTCGCTCCGCGAGCATCGGCCCGCATGGCGTCGGTGCCCATGAAGTCGGCGCCGGTCAGGTCGGCGTCGACGAACCGAGTGCCCCACCGTCGGACCAGCCGGTGACTGAGTTTCCGGAGTGTCCGGTCGCGGGGGTCGCCCCGTACCGCCCGCTTCGAGATGAGGGCGAGGCTCACCGCCACGACCATGCCGGCGATGCCACCCTCGGATTGCCCGGTGGCGATCCCGCCGATCCCTGCGACGAGCACCACCGACCAGATCCCGAAGACCCCGCCGACGACGCGGCCGAGCATGCCCGCGAAGATCGCCAGCATCAAGAACACGACGAGCGCCGTCGCCCGGACCAGCACAAGCCACTCGAAGTCGTCGGCGATCAGGTTCCCCACCACATTGATCACGACGAGCACGACGTAGACGACGGCAACGACCTTGATGGCGACGTCGAACCCCTTCCAGAAGATCAACCCGAGGAGCAGCAACAACAAGATTCCGATGCTGCCGCCCTCGGCGACCTGGTCCCATTCCTCGGCGGTCAACCGATCGCGCATCTCGTCGAACGCCCAACCGATCGCCACCCCGCATGCGATCGCCACGAGGATCGCCAGCCCGAGCAGCGCCACACCCACGCGCGGCGGTACCCCGATCTTGGCGTCGGTGAACTTCGCCGAGCGCAGGTTGGCCCCCGTGAAGTCCACGCCCCGGAGGTCCTTGCCGGAGAAGTCGGCGCCTTCGAGCTCCTGCCCCCGGAACGATCCGGCCACCATGTCGTCGTCAGCCACGCCGATACCACCGACGTTCTCTCACCACGTTGCCCGCTCCCTCAGTCGTCGTTCTTCGAGAGGCGGCGGTCGATGTGTCGCTTGAGTCGGGCGTCGAGGAAATGTCGAGTTCCTTTCTTCGTCGAGGTAGACGAACGAAAACGATGCGTTCCAGCTCTCCACGATGGTCGATTCACTCGCGCAGGAACAGCCGATTCCGGCACGCAGGGAGGTCCGCTCGACCTCACGCGTCAGGCGTCAGAGGTAGTCGTGCTTGGTCAGCCAGCGGAGGCTGACGTAGCCCCACAGAGGTGGGAGGTAGTAGCTGACGAGC
>CBFCWZ010000363.1:0-3336 GCA_965601935.1 uncultured Ilumatobacteraceae bacterium | reverse complement strand
CGTCGTCCATGGGGCGCCCCTGGTTGGCGTCCCAGATGGTGACCCACTCGGCACTGTCGCCGTAGTGGGCGCGGGCGATCGAGGAGAGCGACTCCCCGGCCGACACCGTGTGCAGGCCCTCCTCGACCGCGCGGTCCGCAACCGGTGTGGAGATGGCGACGCCGGCGGGGAGAAGGAGCTTCCAGCCGACCTCGATGTAGGCCGGGTTCGAGAACTGCTGACCGTCGGCCATCGTGCGGCCGAGATTCAGGTCGAGGATCTGATGGGCGACGTCGACGGTCCGCTGATCGTCGCCGTTCACGAGCGCCGATGCGATCCCGTACACGCTCTCGCCCGGCCGGACGAGGTGTGTCGGGTTCTGTCTCACTGAGCGCCCGCTCGACTCCTCGTGGGGAGGCGTCGCGGAGGGGGCGACGCCTCCGTTCCAGGAAGCGATCGACCCGATGTCGACCACGTGGGCCGAGGGAGTGGCCATGGCGGATTCTGCAGGTTCCAGTGCCGACAGGCGGAGCGAGTTGTGGTTGAAGCTCGGGAGGACGATCAGCCCGGCAACGATCCACCGCGCGGCCGTCTGGGCCCAGCCGATGCCGCGCACGTGTGGCGTCGGGATGCCGCGGTGCCGGATCTGGTGGACGACCTCGATCACCACGGTTGCCGCGAGGACGGCGACGCCCACCCAACCGACCAGCAACGCAACCCGCAGAACCACGTCGATCACGGTCTCGTCGCTCAGGGGTTCGCTCAGTCCCGACTCGACATCGCCGAACGACCAGCTCCATGGCGCGGTCGCGCCGGCGAACGGGTGTGGTGATCCGAAACGCGCCGCCGCGACAGCGGTCAGGGCCATCGGGAGCCCGGCGAGAACGATCATGAGTGTGATCGCCGAGGCTGCCGCGCGCGGCAACCGGCGCAGACGGGCGTCGCTCATGGGGTCCTCCTCCGTGGTTCTCGAGAGTTGTGCGTCGCGCCCCAGTGGGTTGCGAGACCGCCAAAAGGGAAGTTCCTTCTCATGGCGCCCGCTCCGCGCGCACCGTCGCGATTCCGGTGACCGTCCGGCCGGAGTCGGTGATCCACACCGTCACGCTGATCTGGTCACCATCGACGTGGACATGTTCCACCGCGCCGTGGACCGCGTAGCTCTCGAACAACTGGCGGGCGGTGCGCTGGACGGCCGACTGGGCGGCGGGGTCGTCGATGGATACCCCGTCTCCCGCTCTCAGCGACGGCACCGACAGTTCCTGCGCTCCTGAACGGGCGGCCTGGAATGCGATCGACTGTGCGGCAGTCCGGTTCGACACACTCCGGTCGACGTCCCGGGCGAGCCAGACCAGCCCGAGGAAGGTCAACGCGAAGATCAGGGTGAGGCCAGCCACGAGGCCCGCTCCGCCGTCGCCGGCCAACCGCTTCCCGATCAGACGTGTCATGGGGCGCCAGCTGCCTCGCGGAACCGGTCGATCGTGGCGTACGCCGTGGCCGAGTAGGTGTGCCCGTTGCGCGCGACGAGTTCCAGACCCGCGGTGCTGGACGTGCAACTGACCGTCACGGCGACGATGCCACCCGGAGCGAAGCCGGACACGTCGACGCTGAACCGGGGCGACGCACAGCTCTTGTCGTCGCCCAGCATCGCGTTGCCGACTCGCTGGGCCGCGCCCAGGGCGGCGGCCGGCGATCGTTCACGGGCCGCAGCCTGTGCCGCGGACTCGGCCGCGCCGTGCACGGTTGCTCGGCCGTCGACACCGCGGCCGAGGAACATGATGACGAGCGCGAGCCCGATCATCGCGGGGGCGATCAGCGCCATGCCCAGGGCGTCGGCGGCACCCGACTCCCCCCGGATCCGGCTCACGGGACCACCTCCTCCATCGGCACGGCTTCGACGACCCGGACAGGGTTCGTCGTCCCCCGCAGGATTCCCGGCGCCTCCCCGCTGACCACCACTCGCACGAGGTCACCGTTGACGGCCACCGAGACCCGGACGGAGGAGAGGTCGGTGTCGTGCCGGAGCACCGCTGCGGCGGCCGACTGGGCATCGCCGGCCGACATCCCCGACCTGGCGACGAGGGCGGCCGTGTCGCGGGCCACCACTCGGGCTTCGGTGCGTGCATGGTTCCAGAGGGCGGCCTGGACGGCGGCGAAGGCGAGCAGCACGAACAGGGGCGCGAGGAGGGCGACGGCGATCGAGTGCGCCGCGCCGGAGTCGCCGTGGCCGCGTGGCGCGGCGCGGACTGCCGCACCGCCAGGTCGTGCGACGGGGCGGGTCACGTCAGGGTGCGGATGGGCTCTGGACGGGGGTGCTCGCGGTGGTGCGGATCTGGTTCCAGATGATCGCCGCGACGACGGCGACACTCACGGCGGCCGCCGCGTACCAGAGGACCTGCTCGATCGACACGGCGCCGGCCTCGCCCCGGAGTCGGTCGTCGCGTCGAAGCGATCCGGTGAGGAAGTGGATCATGCTCACGAGGGTCTGGATGGGGTCCATCACATGTCCTTTGTGTGTTGGTGGGTGTTCAGTTGAGTTGGAGAGCGGGGTAGATGATCAAGACCATGAAGAGCAGCGCCATCCCCACGAGGGGAGGCGTGATCTTGTCGTTGCGGACGCGCGCCTTGGCCTCCTGTTCGGCGGCCATCGTCGAGCGCAGGGTGGCGCACTTGGCGGCGAGCGTTCGGGCCACCGGGGCACCTTCGGCGGCCGTCAGGCGCGCCGCGGACGCGAACTGTCGCAGCTCGTCGAGGTCGTAGTCGTCGGCGACCGTGTCGAGGGCGTGGATGTGGCTTCTGCCGCGGGCACCGGCCTCGCGCATCCGGCGGCGGAGGTCGCGGAACAGGCGTCCGTCTCCGGTGTCGGCGGCCTGTGCCAGCGCTCCCTCGTGCCCGGTGTTTCCTGCCAGCAGCATCGTGACCATGTCGAAGTAGGCGGACAGTTGGTGGCGGAGATCGAGACGGATCTCGTCGGCCTCCGAGACCGTGTTGGAGTGGAGCAGCACCGGGAACAGGGAGGCGAGGAGGAGCGAGAGCGCGGCAGGGATGGCGATGTTCCCGGTGTCGACACCGCCGAGTGACACCGCTCCGACGAGGAGGTAGGGCGAGACGAACCCGAAGACCGAGGACACGACGAGCATGCCGACGTGGAGTTCGAGGGGCCGGCCGACGAGGTTCGTGGCGGCCCTCCAGCCCTGGACCCTGGGCCCGAGTGGACCCGACGCGACCATCGAGCCGATCGCGGTGGTGACCGATGCGGCGTCGGCTCCGGGTGCCTGGTTCTCGGGAGGGCGGTGGAGGCGGCGGGCAGTGGCGGCCAGTGACGGCCGGGGAAGTCGCCATGCGGTGACGGCCAGGGTC
>CBFCWZ010000362.1:0-3365 GCA_965601935.1 uncultured Ilumatobacteraceae bacterium | reverse complement strand
CGGCGGCAATTATTTCATCGCGGGTCGGTGGATCTGTAAGAATTTTCTCTTCCTCTCCAGTCTCGAGGATGTCGGACTGCGATGAGTTCTCGCCGATCGACGTCGCTGCTCCTGACCGTGATCGCCGCGTGCACCGTGGCTCCCCTGGCCGCCGCCTGCTCGGTGGAGCAGACGCTCCCGCCGCCCTACTGCTTCGAGGAGGGGTCTGGATTGATCGTCGCCCAGTCCGTGCCGACGGCGAGCCAGATCCCCTGCTTCGCCGACCTGCCGACCGGATGGACCTTTGCCTCGGTCCTCGTGAACGAGGAGCAGACCGTCGTCAGGCTGGACTCCGACCGAGTCGGCGACGACGCCGCAGTCCTCCGGCTGGAGGAGAGTTGTGACACGAGCGGCGCCGTGGAGTCGCCGTCCGGCCAGCCGGCAGCCGAGCGCTACGACCTCATCGAGCGCCTGCAACCTGGGCTGCGCGCCGAGCAGTTCTACGTGTTCCCCGGCGGATGTGTGTGGTGGTCCTTCGACTTCGATTCCGGGACGTCGGCGACCGAAGCGGTCGCGGTGGACGACGCGCTCGAACTGGTCTCCCGCGTGGCCCTCAACGAGGGTCTGCGCGAGACGTTCATCGACGAGGAGATCTGATGGCACCGCGGCATGTGCTCTCTGCTGGGTCGGCAGCCGTAGTGCTCGCATCGACGGCCCTCATGGCACGCTCTC
Source organism: uncultured Ilumatobacteraceae bacterium (assembly GCA_965601935.1). Taxonomy (GTDB): domain Bacteria; phylum Actinomycetota; class Acidimicrobiia; order Acidimicrobiales; family Ilumatobacteraceae; genus CBFCWZ01. The sequence continues at coordinate 2,654 of CBFCWZ010000362.1, read as the reverse complement.
GGCCGGTGTCGCACGCCGAGACGACCGTGTTCCGTACGGTCAACGAGGCACCTGGCTGGCTCCACATCGCGGCCTGGCCCGTGATGCAGATGGGTTCGCTGGGCGCGGTCTTCGCCACCGCGGCAGCCGCTCATCGGCGTCGACCCGACCCGCGCCGAACCGTGATCGTCGCTGCCGCCGGCACGGCGGTGTGGGGTGGGATCAAACTGATCAAGCCGCTGGCCGGTCGGGGACGACCCGCCGACCTCCTCCCCGACGTGAACGTACGGGGTCCGGCGCAGACCGGTCTCGGATATCCCTCCGGGCACGCCGCCGTCTCCGTCGCCCTTGCGCTCCTGGCCAGCTCCTCGCCGCGCGAACGCGCCGTTGCACTCTCGGCGGCGGCTCTCACCGGCCTCAGCCGCATCTACGTCGGCGCGCACATGCCACTCGACGTGGTGGGCGGGTTCGCCGCCGGCTGGCTGGCCGGGCTCGTCGGATCTGCCCCGGTCTCACGACGCACCGGGTGACTCCCCGACCGAGCACCCGCCCTCCCCCGCAGGGGGCCACATTCTGATTCCTCCTTGACAGATGGCGCTGAATCTGTCTGGATAACTGACTATGTCAGGTTCTCCGATTATCGACAGGCGTTCCTTGCGCCGTCAGGCAACTATCGACGAGATCATCACAGAGGCGTGGCAGCTCAGCCGGGAACACGGGCTCGGCAACTTCTCGATGCGAGAGCTGGGCAACCGCGTCGGGATGCGGGCCCAGTCGCTCTACTCGTACTTCGCATCGAAGACCGAGATCTTCGATGCGATGTTCCTGCAGGGCAATCAGAAGCTGCTCGATGAACTCGAGCCGCTCCGCCACGACGACACCGGCAACGCCGACTCGATCGCCGCGATCGATGCCGTTGCCGAGACCTTCGTGCGGTTCTGCACCCAGGACCCGACCCGCTACCAACTGCTGTTCCAGCGAACGCTCCCCGACTTCACACCGTCGGCCGAGAGCTACGCCGTGGCGCAGCGCGCCTACGACGTCATGGTCGCACCCCTGCGACGTCTCGGGATCGACGATGCGGGCCTCGATCTGTTCTCGGCCGTCCTGGGCGGCCTCGTCTCACAGCAGATCTCGAACGAGCCCGGCGGCGACCGCTGGACCCGACTGACCGAACAATCCATCCGCATGCTGCTGCACGAGCTCGACCCCGGGCTCGTCGCGGCGCCACTCAAGGGGAACAGGACATGAGCACCATCGAATCAGTGGCCCTCACACCACTGGAACACGACGACGCATTGAATCTCCAGGCAACGGAGCTCGAACGAACGACCACTCTGCTCCGGACACTCGACGACGTCGCCTGGGGCACCCGGACCGACTGCCCCGACTGGGATGTCCGCCGGATGTACCTCCACGTCCTCGGCGCCTGCGAGGCAGGAGCGTCGATGCGCGAGAACGCCCACCAGATGCGCGTGGCACGGGCATACCGCTCCCGCCACGGTGGCCCTCTCGAAGCGGCGCTCTCCGAAGTGCAGGTCGCCGAGCGCGAGGAGATGAGCCCGGCCGAGCTCGTCGACCGGCTGGTGGAAGTCGCGCCACGGACCATCCGAGGGCGGCGGCGCATCCCTGCGCCGGCCCGCAACCACGTGAAGCTCGCAATCGACGGTCCGGTCATCGAGAAGTGGCGGCTCGGCTACCTGGTCGACACGATCTACCTCCGCGACCTCTGGATGCACCGTGTCGACGCATGCCGTGCAACAGGGCGCGAACTCCACCTGACGACCGACCACGACGGTCGGATCATCGCCGACGTGGTCGGCGAGTGGGCGCGTCGCCACGGCTCCCCGTTCCGGCTCGAACTGACAGGGCCAGCCGGCGGCACCTTCGTCCACGAACCCGACGCAGCCGACGCTCCGACCATCGAGATCGACGCCGTCGAGTTCTGCCGCACTCTGGCCGGCCGGGCACCCGCCGAGGGGCTCCTCACCACGATCGTTCCCTTCTGATCACCACCTACGAGAGGAAACCGCCATGAACACGACCATCGACGAGATCGGCGACCAGATCTACCGCATCTCCACCTTCGCCCCCGATCCGGGGCTGTCCTTCAATCAGATCCTCGTCGTCGCAGACGAGCCAATGCTGTTCCATCTGGGCATGCGCGGCCTGTTCCCCGCCGTGAGCGAGGCCGTGCAGAGCGTGCTACCCCTGGATCGGCTGCGCTGGCTCTCTTTCGGCCACGTCGAAGCCGACGAATGCGGGGCGATGAACAGCTGGCTCGACGCTGCACCGAATGCCGAGGTCACCTTCGGCGGGATCGGCTGCATGGTGTCGGTCAATGACTTGTCCGACCGGCCACCGGTGCCGTTGGAGGACCAACAGGTTCTCGACCTCGGCGGCAAACGGATGCGCTACGTCGCCACGCCCCACGTCCCACATGGGTGGGAGGCCGGAGTGTTCTTCGAGGAGACGACTTCGACACTGCTGTGTGGTGACCTCTTCACCCAGCTCGGTGATGCTCCGGCCATCAGCACCGATTCGCCGATCGACGGAGCGCTGGCCGCCGACGAGATGCTCGGCTACTCCTCGGGAGCGCCGCAGACCTCCGCGATCCTCGATGGCCTTGCCGCCCTCGAGCCGACCACGCTGGCACTCATGCACGGCTCGGCACA
>CBFCWZ010000361.1:0-3382 GCA_965601935.1 uncultured Ilumatobacteraceae bacterium | reverse complement strand
GGCGCCGACGTGGTCCTCGTGGCCGTGGGTGAGGACGAGCCCCTGGATCGTGTCGGCGTGTTCGCGGAGGTAGTGGAAGTCGGGCAGGACCAGGTCGATCCCGTGCATGTTGGCGTCGGGGAACATGAGGCCGCAGTCGATGAGCAGCCGGGTCGGCTCGGAGCCGTCGCCCGCCTCCTGCTCGACGACCATGCAGTTGCGGCCGATCTCCCCCAGCCCGCCGAGGAAGACGATCCGAACTGCCGGGGAGTCAGCCACGGGCGGCCACCAGTCGCTTGTAGACCTCGCGGGCGGTCTCTTCGAGACCTTGCGGTGCCGGGCCGATCGGCAGCCGGCACTGGCCGACCCGGTGCCCGAGCGTCCGGAGCATTGCCTTGGCGGGAATCGGATTCGGGGCGTCGTCGCTGCCTTCGTAGGAGTAGCTCTCGAGCTGGCGGGCGTTGATCTGCTGCGTGGCCGCGATGTCGCCGCTGCCCCAGGCGTCGAACATCTGCACGTGGTCGGGAGCGCACCAGTGGGTGGCCACGCCGACGGCGCCGACCGCGCCGACCGACATCAGGGGAAGGGTGAGCGAGTCGTCACCGGAATAGACCTCGAAGTCGGCGGGCGTCTCGGTCGCCACGACGGCGGTGGCGCCGGGGTTCTTGGCCGCGTCCTTCACGGCGACGATGTTGCTCACGTCGCGGGCCAGTTCGATCAGGATCGCAGTGTCGATCTTGCGTCCGGTGCGGACGGGGATGTCGTACAGCATGAGAGGAAGGCCGGTCGACGACGCGACCTCGCGGAAGTGGGTGGCGATGCCGGTCTGCGACGGACGGCTGTAGTACGGGCACACCCCGAGGATCCCTGCCACACCGAGCTCGGTGGCTGCGCGGGTCAGCTCGATGTCGGCACGCGTGTTGGATCCGGTCGTGCCGGCGACGATCGGCACGTCGACGGCACCGACCACGGCTTCGAAGAGAGCCAGCTTCTCGCCGGCGGAGAGCGTGGGCGACTCACCGGTGGTGCCGGACACCACGAGACCCTCGTTGCCCTGCTCGACCAACCACTTGGCGAGGGAAGCCGCCTCGTCGAGATCGAGTTCGCCATGTTCGTCGAACGGCGTCACCATCGCGGTGAGCACGCGACCGAATCGGGCCATCAGGAGCCTCCCTCACGAGTGCAGGTCACACCCCGAACCTATTCGATGACCGACCCGAATCCCCGTTGGTTCTCAGGTTTGCGGCAACCTGCCCCACATGAGAATCCGTTTGAACGGGTAGAAGACCGGCTCCTCCGGCCCGACAACAGAGAGATACTCGGCGTGGACGGCGTCGACGAACGACTCGTGCACTTCCACCGGCAGCCGGGCGAAGAACCGCGTCAGGGTCGACCCGCGGATCCACTCGATCACGGCGTCGTGGGACGGGAGAACGTGTCCGTAGACCTGCATCCGCACCGATTGCTCGACGAACCCGAGTTCGTGGAGGGCCTGCGCGTACCTCTCCGGCGACGCGACATTGGCTGTCACTGCATCGGGTGGTGGATTCTCGTCGAGGGCGGTGAAGTAGGGCTCGCGCCGGGCAACCCGCGCCGCGGCCTGCGGAGCCGGGTGGTCGGCGTTGGCGGGCACCTGCACCGCCAACTGGCCACCCGGGCGCAGTGCGTCCCGCCAGCGCGCCAGCACGCTCGCATGGTCCGGCACCCAGTGGAGCGCCGCGTTGGAGAACACCAGATCGAACTCGCCATCATCGGTCCAGACGCCGATGTCACCGACCTCGAACGACAGCCTCGTCGACGCGTGGGCCTCCGCCTGCTCCAACATCGCAGTCGAACTGTCGACACCGATCGCCTCATCGACTCCCAGCCTCGCCACGAGCTCTGCGGTCAACGCACCCGTCCCACACCCCAGATCGACGACTCGCTCCATCGATGCGGACGCGTCGATCAGGTCGGCCAGATCCCAGAACGGCTGAGCCCGCTGCGCGGTGAACTGCTCGTACCGCTGTGGGTCCCAATGATCAGCCATATTTGTATGGTACTTGTATTGTTCGGGCGTCGGCAGCCCCGCTACGGGGACATCGCGCCAGTCTCCGGAGCGAGCAGGTGGGCGGCACGGAGGTCGGCGGCGCCGACGCAATCGGCTGAACCCATCGTGGTCGTCGACGCAGGCGGCGACGTCATGGGCCGGAGCGTAAGAGACACCGCGGAGAGGGGAACGGGATCGAGGGACCGGCTTGCCGGGCAGTCCTCCGACCAGGGAGGACGAAGATCCCGGCCGAATCGCGAAACCCAGGTCGCGCCCTGACCGCGCGGCCTCTCGGTCGACGGTGGTGTGGGTCAGTGGGAGGCGACGGGTGCCTCTTCGCCGAGAGCGAAGTTCTCGAAGTCGTTGTCGGTGGTCTCCCAGTCCTGGATACTGAGTCTGTATCAACCGAGGATCCGGTGGACAGCGGCGGCGAGAATCGGTCGATCGTTCCCGGCGCACGGCGAGCCGACGATCTCGGCGCCGGCTATCGACCCTCCCCTCCGCCGGTCAACTTCGGAAATCCGGTCGAGTCGGCTCAGCTGGCTTCCAGCTCAGGGCCCATGGTGGCGACCGTGTCAACCGGCAACCTGATGACCTGCGGTGACCGCCACCCGAGTCGATCGACCAACTCGTCGGGAGTTGGTGGAGTCTCACCCAGGATCGCCGACGCGGTCATCGCCAACAGTCGGATGTCGACCGCCATCGACCCGTTCTCGACGTACCTGCCGTCGAGCCACGCACAGTCCTGCAGCGCACCGCCGCCCGCCGACGAGACCTGCCAGGGGCCCGTCAGGCCCGGTTTCACACGCGCTCGCGCCATGCGGTCGCGGGACGACAGCTCGTCGAGAACGCTCGGGATCATCGGCCGGGGGCCGACCAGGCTCATGGACCCCGCGAGCACATTCAGGATCTGAGGCAACTCGTCGAGGTGGGAACTGCGGAGGAACTGCCCCCACTCGCAGATCACGCTGTCGTCGAGGTCGTGCTTGCCGACCTCGGGAAAGTCCTCGGGCAGACTGCGGATCTTCGTCAACCGGAACGGCTCTCCGTCGATGCCGGCACGCTCCTGCACGAAGAAGGGATTGCATCGGAATCGAATCGTCGAGATCACGGCGAGTCCCCCAATCAGGGGGATCGCCAGCGGGAGGGAGATCGCCGCCAGGATGAAGTCGAGCCACCGCTTTCGCGCCGAGCGGCACCACCGACTCACACGCCGAACGCGACCTCGGCCGCGTCCCGTTCCACGCGAGGCGACAAGCCTCGTCAATGCTTCCGCCGCGTTGATCTCCACGCCGTTCGCTCCGCTCAGTCCGTCCGTGGACGACGCTATAACGAACAACCGGCCGTCCCAAACCGGTTCAGCCCTCCTGCATC
>CBFCWZ010000360.1:0-3387 GCA_965601935.1 uncultured Ilumatobacteraceae bacterium | reverse complement strand
TTGGCGGGGGTCTTCTTGGCGGGGGTCTTCTTGGCGGGGGTCTTCTTGGCGGGGGTCTTCTTGGCGGGGGCCTTCTTGGCAACGCTCTTCTTCGCGGTGCTCTTCTTCGCCGCCGGCTTCTTCTTTGCAGGTGCCTTCTTTGCAGGTGCCTTCTTTGCAGGTGCCTTCTTGGCGGCAGCCTTCTTCGTGGAGGCGGTCTTCTTCGCCGCGGTCTTCGTGGCGCTGCTGTTCGACGTCTTCTTCGCGGCGGTCGACTTCTTGCCGGTCGGCTTCTTGCTGGCAGCCATGGGCGCTCCCCTTGTGCGGTTTCGAGCGCCGGACTCTACCGGAGAGCCCGCCACGCCCAACAGGCAGGACACCGCATTCTGCTCGGGGTCACATGTCGACGCCGGCCGTCAGGCCCGCTCCACGCCGATCACCGGTTCGCCCTCTCCGGTCACAGGCCGGACCTCGACGGCCAGGGTCTCCCCCGCCACCAGCGCCCGGTGCGCGTCGAGCGCATCCAGCCAAGCGGCGTCGGCCTCGACGGTCAGCACGATCCGGTCCGAGACGTGGAGGTCGGCTTCGCGGCGAGCCTGTTGGACCAGCCGGATCAGGTCACGGGCCCTCCCCTCACGTTCGAGTTCGTCGGTGACCTCGATGTCGAGGGCGATCACGCCGCCGTTCCCGGGCAGACCCGTGCTGGCCTGATCGTCACCGGCCACCAGTTCGAGCGTGTACTCCCCCTCCTGGAGCTCGTGCCGTCCCACGACCACGACACCGTCGTCGACGGTCCAGTCACCGGCCTTGTGGGCCTTGATGACATCTTGTACCGCCGCACCGAGGCGCGGGCCGAGAAGCCTGGGGACGAGCTGTAGCCGTTCCGTGGCGACGCTCGCCACGTCGGAAGTGAGGGCCACGTCCCGGACATTCACCTCCTGGGCGATCACCTCGGTGAAGGCGTCGAGTCGTTCGGCCTCGGGAACGGCCACCGTGAGGCTCTGCAGGGGCAGCCGGACGCGCCGCTGGTGGGCCTTGCGCACCGACAGCGTCGCCGAGCAGACCTGACGCACGAGATCCATGGTCGCGACGAGTTCCTCGTCGGCGGGGAGTTCGTCGACACTCGGCCAGTCGGTGAGGTGCACGCTCCCCGGCGCGTCACCCTCGGAGTTCATGCCCGTGTAGATGGCCTCGGAGATGAGGGGCAGCAGCGGTGAGGTGACCCGGGTGAAAACGGACAGCACGGTGTGCAGGGTGTCGATGGCGTCGACGTCGCCTTCCCAGAAGCGGCTACGGCTGCGGCGCACGTACCAGTTGGTGAGCACGTCGAGGAAGTCGCGGACCCGCTGGCAGGAGCCGAACAGGTCGTAGGCGTCCATGCTCTCGGTGGTGTCGGCCACCAGCTCGCGGGTCTTCGCGAGCATGTAGCGGTCGAGTCGGTGCGGTGAGTCGGTGCGCACCTTGCCCTGCACGCCGGTCGCGTTGGCGTAGAGGGTCAGGAAGTACCACGAGTTCCAGAGCGGGAGCAGCACCTGGCGAACCGTGTCGCGCATTCCCGCCTCGGTGACCATCCCGTCGTTGCCGCGCAGGATCGGCGACGAGAGCAGGTGCCAGCGCATGGCATCGGCACCGTGACTGTCGAACATCTCCCACGGGTCCGGGTAGTTGTCGAGGCTCTTCGACATCTTCTGGCCGTCGTTGCCGAGCACGATGCCGTGGCTCACACAGGCCGAGAAACTGGGCCGGTCGAACAGGGCCGTCGCCAGCACGTGCAGCGTGTAGAACCACCCGCGGGTCTGTCCGATGTACTCGACGATGAAGTCACCCGGGTAGTGGTGCTCGAACCACTCGGTGTTCTCGAACGGGTAGTGCACCTGCGCGAACGGCATCGACCCGGACTCGAACCAGCAGTCGAGCACTTCGGGCACGCGCCGCATCATCGATGTCCCGGTGGGGTCGTCGGGGTTCGGACGCACGAGGTCGTCGACCGTGGGGCGATGGAGATCGGTCACCTCGACCCCGAAGTCGGCCTGGAGCGCCTCGAGCGACCCGTACACGTCGACGCGTGGGTGGTTGGGGTCGTCGGACTTCCAGACGGGGATCGGTGATCCCCAGAACCGGTTCCGGCTGATCGACCAGTCGCGGGCATTCTCGAGCCACTTGCCGAAGCTGCCCTCCTTGATGTGGGCGGGTTGCCAGGTGATCTCCTGATTCAGCTCGACCATGCGGTCGCGGAATTTGGTGACCTCGACGAACCACGACGAGATGGCCCGGTACACGAGGGGCTGCGCGCAGCGCCAGCAATGGGGGTACGAGTGGTCGTAGGTGGCGTGACGGACCACCCGGCCACGCTCTTTGAGGGCCCGGATCACGTCGGGGTTGGCGTCGAAGACGTGAGTCCCCGCCCAGGCAGTGATCGCAGCGGTGTAGCGGCCGTGCTCGTCCATCGGACACAGCGTGGGGATCCCGACGGCATTGCAGGCGACCTGGTCGTCCTCGCCGAAACCGGGGGCCAGGTGGACCACGCCCGTGCCGTCCTCGACCGACACGAAGTCGGCGGCGAGCACCTGGAAGGCCTCGGAGGTGTCGTGCCGGCCGGCGTCGGCGAAGAAGTCGAACAGCGGTGTGTACCGGCGACCCGCGAGGTCGGATCCCTTCAGGGTGCCGACCTGCTCGGCGGCCCCCAGCTCGCTCTCGTACTGGCCGACGAGTGCCTCCGCCACGATGTAGCGCTCGCCGTCGAGTTCGAGGACGGCGTAGTCGATGTCGGCACCCACTGCGAGGGCGAGGTTCGACGGCAAGGTCCAGGGTGTGGTGGTCCATGCGAGGATCCGCTCACCCGTCTCCAGCTCGAACCACACGGTGAGGGCCGGGTCCTGACGATCCCGGTACGTGTCGTCCATCCGTGTCTCGGTGTTCGACAGCGGGGTCTCGCAGCGCCAGCAGTACGCCAGCACCCGATACCCCTCGTAGACCAGACCCTTCTCCCAGAGGGTGTGGAAGGCCCACATGACGCTCTCCATGTAGGACAGATCGAGCGTCTTGTAGTCGTGGTCGAAGTCGACCCATCGGGCCTGCCGGGTGACGTAGTCGCGCCACTCCTCGGTGTACTGGAGCACGCTCGTCCGGCATGCGTCGTTGAAGCGCTCGATGCCGAACTCGGCGATCTCGGGATGGCCCGAGATACCGAGCTCCTGCTCGGCCTTGACCTCGGCGGGCAGACCGTGGCAGTCCCATCCGAATCGGCGTTCGACGCGACGGCCGCGCATCGTCTCGTAGCGGGGGACGGCGTCCTTCACGAAGCCGGTCAGCAGGTGGCCGTAGTGCGGCAGACCGTTGGCGAAGGGAGGGCCGTCGTAGAAGACGAACTCGTTGTCGCCGAACTTCCCGGCGTCACGCTGCTCGACC
>CBFCWZ010000359.1:0-3438 GCA_965601935.1 uncultured Ilumatobacteraceae bacterium | reverse complement strand
GAGGGGCACCCCGATCGCGTGCACCAGGCGGTGCTGGCCGGCCACCTCTCCCACATCGGGATGCGCGACGGCGAGCGCCGCGACTACCGCGGTGCCCGGCAAGCCGAGTTCGTGATCGCCCCCGGCTCGGTGCTGACCCGTCGTCCACCGGACTGGGTGGTGGCCACCGAGCTGGTGGAGACGGACCGCCTGTATGCGCGGCGGCTCGCTGCGATCGACCCGGCGTGGGCCGAGCGGGCCGGAGCGCATTTGGTGAAGCGTTCGTACGGCGAGCCGAGATGGGACGAGCGCGGTGGGCGCGCCGTCACGACCGAGCAGGTCACGCTCTATGGCCTGCCGCTCGCAAGTGATCGCGTCGTCGGGCTCGATCGCGTCGACGTCGACGAGGCCCGAGCATGGTTCATCAGCCGGGCACTCGTGCAAGGGGAGTGGGAGACACGGCACGACTTCGTGGCCCGCAACGCCGAGTTCTTGACGCGTCTCGATTCTCTGTCCGCACGGGTGCGCGGCGGCACGCTGCTCGACCGGGAGGACCTGTTCCACTTCTACGACGAGCGAGTGGGTGACGACGTGGTCTCGGGACGCCACTTCGACAAGTGGTGGAAGAGCGCCCGCCGGAAGACCCCCCATCTCCTCGACCTCGACGAATCGGTGGTGCGCGGGCACGGCATCTCCCTCGACGACTTCCCCGACGTGTGGCGGCAGGGCGACCTCGAGCTCCCGCTCACGTATCGGTACGCACCGGGCGAGCCACTCGACGGAGTGACCGTCCACGTTCCGCTGGCCTGGCTCAACCAGGTGTCGCCCGACGGCTTCGACTGGCAGATCAGCGGCAACCGGCCCGATCTCGTCGACACTGCCGTGCGGGCGCTGCCGAAGCAGATCCGTCGGAGCCTGATCCCGCTGGCCGAGACGGTCGACGCAGTGATCGATCAACTCCCCGAACCGTCGGGCCGGTTCCTCGACGCGCTCGCGGCAACCGTCTCGTCCGTTGCAGGCGTGAAGGTTGCTCCAGGCGACTTCGATCTGACGAACCTCCCGGATCACCTGCGCGTCAACTTCGTGGTCTCCGACGAGGATGGCGAGGTCCACGACGTCGGTACTGATCTCGCCCTGATCCGGAATCGTCTCGCCGGCGCCGCCCGCGAGACGATCGCCGCGGCCGCGCCTGTCGAGGAACGCCGCGGCATCACCGACTGGGATGTCGGAGACCTCGATCGCGTGGTGGAGTCGACCGATCGGAACCTCGATGTGAGGGCCTACCCGGCCCTTCTGGACGTGGGCAGCTCGGTCGCGCTCCGCGTGGTCTCGACGCCCGAGCGGCAGGAGCGGGCGATGCACGGGGGTGTACGCCGCCTGCTCCTTCTGACCGCCGCCCCATCCCGTCGCCGGCTCGAACGCCTGATCACCGACCGCGGTCGCCTCGCGCTCGCGTCCGCCGACATCCCGCTCGGCGTGCTGCTCGACGACTGCATCGCGGCGGCCGTCGACGCGGTGATGCGGGAGCAGCCGGGCCTGCCATGGAGCGAGCGGGAGTTCCGCGACCTCCAGACGATCGTGAGAGCGCAGGCGGCGGGTCGTGCGGGTCGTGCCCTTGCCATCGCCGCAGGGATCATCGACTCGGCGACCGGGGTCCGCGACCGGCTGTCGGCGCTCAAGGCACCCTCGGTCCGTTCGTCGGTGATCGACGCCAACGAACAGCTCGGCCGCCTCGTCCGCCGCGGGTTCGTCCTCGCCGCCGGACTCGACCGGCTGCCCGATCTCGACCGATACGTGAAGGCGTTGGCCTACCGCCTCGACCACCTCTCGGGACACGTCCCGCGGGATCAGCAACGGATGGCCGAGGTGCGCCCCCTCGAGCAGCGCTACCGGGCGCTTGTCGACCGTCTCGACCCCAGCGAGGCGACCCAGGCGATCGCCGACATGGAGTGGCAACTCGAGGAGCTGCGAGTGGCCCTGTTCGCCCAACCGCTCGCGTCGGGTGGTGTCAGCGTGAAGAAGGTGACTCGCTCGCTGGCCGCCCTCGGGGCCTGACATGATCCGACCATGACGGCGCTCGACGACGGACAACTCGACACCCTCACCGCAGAGACGGTCGAACTCCTCCAGACGTTGATCCGCAACGAGTGCGTCAACGACGGCACCGCAGAATCGGGTCAGGAGGTCCGCAACGCCGACGTGCTCCAGCACATGATCGAGGGCGCCGGAACCGACGTCGAGCGTTACGAGCCGACGCCGGGCCGGGTCTCGATCGTCGGACGCATCGAGGGCTCCGACCCCGACGCGCCGAGCTTGTGCCTGATGGGGCACACCGATGTCGTCCCCGTCCACCAGGAGGGCTGGGACCGCGACCCCTTCGGCGGCGAACTGGTCGATGGCGAGGTGTGGGGCCGGGGAGCGGTCGACATGCTCAACCTGACGTCTTCGATGGCCGTTGTGTTCCGTCACCTCGCCGACTCCGGGTTCCGGCCGAAAGGTGACTTGATCTACTTCGGCGTGGCCGACGAGGAGTCGGGCAGCGCCCACGGTGCACAGTGGATGGCCGAACATCACCCGGACTCGATCCGTTGCGACTACGTGCTGACCGAGAACGGGGGCCTGCACAGTGGGCCGGGCGACGCCCCGTTCGTGACGATGAACGTGGCCGAGAAGGGGGTCGCCTGGCGGCGCCTGCGGATCCGCGGAGTGCCAGGCCACGGCTCGGCGCCGTACAAGAGCGACAACGCGCTCGTGAAGGCTGCCGGCGTCGTCCAACGGCTGGCCGACTATGCACCGGCTCCCCGCTTCCACGAGCTGTGGCGAACGAGGGTAGAGACGCTCGGGTTACCCGGCGAGATGCGCGACGTCCTGCTCGACGAGGACCGCATCGACGAGACCCTTGCCGGGTTGCCGCCCAAGCTGGCCGGCCATCTCCACGCCTGTACCCACACGACGTTCTCGCCCAACCTGCTGGCGGGCGAGTCGATGAAGACGAACGTGATTCCCGACGACGTCGTCGTCGAGGTCGACGTCCGCACCCTGCCGGGGGAGGGACCCGAGGAGGTCGACGCCCATCTGCGCACGGCGCTCGGTGACCTCGCCGACCACGTGGAGGTCGAGGCGATGATGAACGATCAGGCGTCGACCAGCCGGGTCGACACACCGTTGTGGGACTCGCTCCAGAAGGCCGTGGCCAACCCGTTCCCCACGGCCCGTCTGACGCCGGGCTTCATCGTCGGCTTCACCGACGCCCGAGTGTTCCGTGACATGGGCTCGGTCGCCTACGGCGCCGGCCTCTTCAGCCCCGCACTCGACGCCGCCGAGTACGGCAGCCGCTTCCACGGCCACAATGAACGCATCGACGTCGAATCCCTCGCCCTGACCACGCGCCTGTTCCACGACGTCACGACCGACCTCCTCGGCTGACCCCGGCCCGGCACCGGAAGTGCGCCGGATTGC
>CBFCWZ010000358.1:0-3471 GCA_965601935.1 uncultured Ilumatobacteraceae bacterium | reverse complement strand
CCGTCGGTGCCGAACCGGCCGCGGCGTCGGCCGACTCATCGTTCGGGGCGTCCTCGCCGTCGGACTCGGTCGGTTCTGCAGTGTTGATCGGTGCGGTGTCGTCGTGTACTTCCGGCGCGACGTCACGTTCGGCGAGGTCGTCGAAGCCGTCGGCGGCATGAACACCCGACTCGAACTCGGCGTCCACGTCGGGTGCGCTCGGTGCCACGTGAAGTGGTCGGGCGCCCTCCGGGCGCTCGTCGTCGAGGAGGCGACGCTGACTCGCCGGGTCGAGCCGGCGCCACTTGCGGTCCGACATGGTCTCGAGCGGTGCCAACAGCGAGAGGTCGACCCGGGTCGACTTGTACAGCCACACCGCGAGAAAGATGAAGACGATCCCGATCAGGACGAGCGCGACGACCGCGCCGTAGACCGTGCGGTTCGCACTCGGGTCGCCGCCGACCGACGCGAGCACGAACGTGGTCGACGCGGCGACGAGGGGGGCACTCACAACGACACGAATTCTGGCACCTCTGAACCGAGAAGCCGCGGTGTGATCAGGAATTCAGCGACTTGTGGACGTCGTTCAGGAACAACTCGAGCGGGGCGGCGATCTGGTCGCCGTTGATGAGGAAGGCGTCGTGGCCGTGCGGCGAGTCGATCTCGACGTACTCCGCGGGTACCTCCTGCACGCGGAGCATCTCGACGATCTGGCGCTGCTGGTAGGCCGGGTAGAGCATGTCGCTCCAGATCCCCACCGCCATGGTGGGGACACGGATGCGGCTCATCGCACGGTCGAGCGTGCCCCGTCCCCGCGCCAGGTCGTGGAGATCCATCGCCTTGCCGATCGCCAGGTAGCTGTTGGCGTCGAAGCGGCGGACGAGCTTCGAGCCGTGGTGCCCGAGGTAGCTCTCCACCTCGAACTGCTGCCACATGTCGACCGTGTCGCCCACCGCCGCCGGGTCGACGAGATCGCGCCCGAACCGATCGGTGAACACGTTGTCGCTCCGGAAGGTGACCTGGGCGACCATCCGGGCGATCGACAGCCCCTCGGCGGGCCCGTCGCCCGGCTCGGCGTCGTAGAAGTCGCCTCCGCGCCAGCGCGGGTCGAGCCGGATCGCGCGCCGCCCGATGGCGCCCCACGCGATCTGCTGGGCGGTGGCCTGCATGCACGTCGCGATCGCCACGAGCGAACGGACACGACGCGGGTACATCACGCCCCACTCGAGAGCCTGCATCCCGCCCATCGAGCCGCCGATCACCGACAACCAGGCCGGGACGCCGAGGTGCTGGCCCAGCTTCGCCTGCGCCCGCACCATGTCGCGGATGGTGACGACCGGGAAGCGCGAGCCGTAGGGTTTGCCATCGGCCGGATGTGGCGACGCCGGGCCGGTTGACCCCTGACAGCCGCCGAGAACATTGGCGCACACGACGAAGAAGCGGTTCGTGTCGATCGGCTTACCGGGGCCGATCATGTCGTCCCACCAGCCCGGGGCGCCATGGCCTCGGCCCGCCGGCCCGGCGGCGTGACTGTCGCCGGTCCAGGCGTGACAGATGAGGACGGCGTTCGACGCATCGGCGTCGAGGCTCCCCCACGTCTCGTAGGCGATCTCGACGTCGCACAGAGCCACACCGGCGTCGAGAGCGAATCGGCGATCGGTCGCGAAGCGGAAGAACTTGCGGTGACCGGGGTCGTCACCGGGCATCCAGGCGCCGGTGACGGGGAGAGTCGAGCCTGGGTTCGTCATGGTTCCGGTCGACCACGCCGCAGCGGTCGTCGGATCGACGCTATCAGGCGGTTCGCGCCGCCTACGGCTGGCTTTCGACCGAGCCCAACACGGGCTGGGCGACACGCATTCTCTGTTCGTAGCCCGGCTCGTAGGGCATGAACCCGTTCCGGTCGGGGTAGAGCAGTTGTACGACCGGGACCAGCTCACCTTCGTACCAGGACGTCAGCGTGGAGAACCACCCTCCCCACACGTCGAGGTCGATGGGGGCGAACACGCACCGCAGCTCGTTGTCGAGGAGTCCGACGACTTCCACACCGAGCGGGATCTCCGTCCCGCCACGTCGGGCGTCGGCGACCAACTCGACCAGTCCTGTCGACGCCACCGGTGTGAGCCCGAACACGGCGACTTCGGGGAAGTCGACCGCCGCCGGGAGTCCGATCGAGTAGGCGTACGCCGGCGTCGGTGGATCGGCGTGGTACTGGGCCGCCACCGGCTCGAGCGCCCATCCCTTCGTCTCGATCATCCACTCGATCTTCTCGGCGGCGTCCATCGCCCCCCACCTGTCCGCCGCGGGGTCTCGGGGGTCGAAGCTCATCGAGCAGACCGTATCGCCTCGACGATCTGTGAGTCCCTCCTTCCCGGATCGACCGGGAGGTCGGGGTCGTGCCACCTCGCTGAGCGTGGATCCGCAGTGGTTCAGCACGCCGATCCGGCGCTGGGCATCCCGAGGGTTCACTTCCCCTTCGCCATTGAGGTAGAAATGGTGCCCATGGCCGGCCGGGAGTCGTTCGAGCGGATCCTTTCTGCAGCCCAGGCGGGGGACGGCGACGCATTCGGCCGGCTGTACGAGTCGCTCAACCGGCGGGTCCGCACCTATGTCTCGTACCGCGGCGCGGCCGATCCCGAGGGAATGGTCAACGACGTCTTCTTGCGGGTGTTCACGAGGCTGACCGACTTCCATGGGGGTGAGACCCAGTTCGCAGCGTGGGTTTTCACCATCACTCGCAACATGCTGATCGACGAGGCACGTCGCCGCGACCGGCGCCCCACCGGCGTCGCGCCATCCGATCTCGAAGGTGCCGGCGAGGCCGGCGGAGACGTCGAGGCCGAGGCGTTGGCCCGCCTCGGCGACGAGTGGGTGGTCGAGCAGTTGGACCGCCTGACACCGGATCAGCGCGACGTGATCGTCCTGCGCGTCGTCGGGGACCTGACCGTCGAGGACGTGGCCGACATTCTCGGCAAGGGTGCGGGGGCAGTCAAGGCGATGCAGCGCCGGGCCCTCAGGACCCTGGCGCGAAATTCTCATCTCCAGGCAGTACCCAAATGAGGGATTTCGACGTTGTAGACGATGACATGGCCGATCGGCCGTTGAACGATGCCGAGATCGAGGCGGTGCTCAGTGGCAGCCCCATCACCGGGGCTTCACCACAGATCACCGGTCTCTTCACTGAAATGCGGGCTCGGGCCGGGGAAGGCCCGGACGTCCCGCCTTCAAAGTCTTTGGGGGAGTTCATCGTCGATGACGCCATCGTCGCCATGCGGCCCGCCGCAGCGGAGACGGGCGCTGCGGCGGGCGTGCAGGCGCGTCATCGTACCGCCCGGGCCGCGCTGGCAACGGCAATCGCCGTTCCGCTGAAGCTGTTCGTGGGGACCACGATGATGGTCACCGCGGTCGGCGGTGCGCAGATGAGCGGCCTCGTGGATCTTCCCCTGCTCCCCGATCGACCCGCGTCCACGCAGTCACCAGGTCCGACGGAGCCGG
>CBFCWZ010000357.1:0-3485 GCA_965601935.1 uncultured Ilumatobacteraceae bacterium | reverse complement strand
AGCCCGAGACGGCGCAGCGACCATCGCTGGATGGTCACCGGAGTTCTCTCCGGTGCGAGGGCGCGGAACTCCTCGAGCAACTCGCGGCCGTCGGCGCGCACCGAGCGACGGAGCTGCGACGGCAGGGTCACGCCGCGTGATGCGGCGAAGGCCTCCGCCAGTTCGTCGTCGGAGAACTGTTGCTGGGCCCGCGCATAGACGTCCTCGGCGGAGGACTGCAGCGCCAGGACCAGCATCATGTTCGCCAGGTCAACCGCCTGGCGCCATGGCGACGGCCGCACCTGGGCGAAGGCGACGTCGATCAGATGCACGCGACCGTCGCGCACCATGACGTTGCTGGGCTTGATGTCGCGGTGTGCCAGGCCGGCTCGCCAGAGACGGTCGACCATGCCGAGTGCGTCGTCGATCAGCGCGTCGTCGACGGTGGCATCGGTGATCTCATCGGCGCCGTCGAGGAACTCGGTGACGAGCAGGTATTCGCGTTCGGGGGTGATCTCGACGACACCGAGTGGTTCCGCGGAGCGCACACCGACGCGCTGCATGACGTGGAGCATGTAGTCCTCGTGCTGCACGAGTCGCCGCACCGAGGTGTACCTCTCCTCGTCCTCGAGGCGTCCGTAGACGAGGGTGCGCCACAGCTTGTAGGAGCGGTCGGACCGGAGATGGGTGCGGGAGTACAGCTTGCCGAAGTAGCGCTCCCCGTCGGTGGTGACGATCGAGAGCGGAGTCGACCCCGACGACCCTTCGAGCGCGACGTGCCCGACCTCCTCGGCGTGGATCCCGAGCTGGCGCCGCAGGCCGGCGCGGATCGCCTCGCCTCGCTCGCCGGACACGTCGAGGTGAGCCGTGCGCGACCGCCGGTACGTGATCGGGAACACGGACTCCGGCGCGAACAAGCGGAACAGCACGAGGGTGAACGCCATCCCGACGGTGGCCCCGGCCAGACCGTCGGTCGGGTGCTCCGCGGCGGTGTACACCTGGGCGAAACCGAACACGGTCAGGATGGCGAAGATCGCCAGGTAGACGCCCTTCCGACGACCCGCAGGGACCAGTGTGAGGGTGCCGGCGACCAGCGCCGCGGCAGCCGACGCCACCGGCCTGGACGGCTGGGCGAACCCTGCCCAGTCGCCGTGGATCTCCACGCCGAGGGGTCGGGGCCGCATGATGCGGGCGGCGACCAGATTGACGGTGAGGGTCACCGCTGACAGCGTGAGGAGCAACAGGACGGCGTGGCGGATGCGGCGTGTCGCGAGTGCGCCCACGAGTGTGATCCAGCCGACGATGACGGTCAGCCAGTGGGTCCCGAACTGGTTGACCCACTCCGCTGTCGTGTCCAGCCACTCCGTCCGGTTCTCGACGATCGGGTCCATCGCCCGCAGATCCCAGCGGGTGATCCAGACCGCCGGCCGGTCGGAGAGGAAGATCCACAGCCAGATCCCGACCCAGAACAGGAAGGCGATCAACCAGGCCACGGCCGCCTTGTTGATCTCGTGGGGCAGCGGCGGGGGCTCGCCACTCGGTCGTCGCCGCCGGTGGCGTCCGGCCGTTTCGAGCGTGGTGTCCATGTCGCGATCGTCCGTCTCGGTGCCGCACGAGACTACGCGCGCATCCGCTGCGGGGCCGCCTATTCGGGGGATCCCGAGCGGACGGCGGTCTCGCGGGCGTGCGGTTCGTACTCGAACTCGCCGTGGGTCACCTCGTCGATCAGCTCCTGTCGTTCCTCACCCTTGCGTGACGGCGTGATCAGGAGCAACAGGCTCGGCAGGACCAGCAACGACACGAGGAGCGAGAAGAAGATCATCACCGCGGTGAGGATGCCGAAGGTCTGGAACATCGGCATCGGTGCGAGGGCCATCACGAGGAAGCCGGTGATCGAGGTCACCGCTGAGATCGCCAATGCTCCGCCCGTCCCCTCGCCGGCTCGGCGGAGGGCCGGGAACCGGCTCGGCTCGTGCTCGAACTCCTCGATGAACCGCATCGTGAAGTGGGTGGCGTAGTCGACGCCGACACCGACGGCGATCGCGGCGATGGTGGCGGTGATGACGTTGATCTTGTAGCCCACGAGGTACATGAAGCCGTAGACCCAGGCCACCACGAGGAGGATCGGCACCATCGAGATCAGCGCATACCGCGTCGACCGCTTGAGGATCGAGGCCATCCGCCGCCCGAAGTGGCGGAAGACGAAGAACAGGGCGATGAACACGAGGATCGACGTGAGCAGGATCGCCACCGGCAGCGAGATCAGCATGGCCTCGGTGAACGCGTCGAGCGAGTCCTGGCCGGTGATCGCCGTGCCGGAGACGTAGATGTCGACGTCGCTGCCGGCGAGTTGCTCCGCCAGTTCTGCTCCGGCGCCCTCCAGTTCCTCTCGGGCGGTCAGGATGATGTCCTCGTCGGTGAACGTGGCCACCGAAACACCGACCAGCGTTGCCTGCCCGTCGCCGCCGACGGACAGGAAGCCCTCGGTCTGGTCCGGGGTGAACACCTCTGCACCGTCGGCGTCGACGACGCTGTTGGTGGCGGAGTACTCATAGATCGCGCGTACCTGGTCGGCCGTGTCGGGGAGACCGTCGCCGTCGGTGTCGGTGATCTCGACCCCGGTCTCGGCGAGGACTGCGTCGGCCATCGCCTCGGAGGCGGTGGCGATGCGCACCACCGTCGCGGCGTTGGGGGAGAACTCGACGTCGCCATTGAAGTCGCGCCGGAACTCGGCGTCGGACTCGTCGAGCCGAGCCTCGGTGGCCTCGATCGCGAGGAGCGTGTCGGGGGCGGTCAGGTCGCCTTCGATGAACACGTAGTCGAGATCTCCGCCGCCCTTGCCGAAGTACTGCTCGTTCTTCTCGAGGCCGCGGACCAGATCGGTGTCGGAGGAGAAGAAGTCCTTGATCTCGAATCCCTCCTCGACCCTCGACGCCCCGACAAGGCCGAGGATGGCGAGGATCGCCACCGCCGGCAGGGTGAACACGCGCCACCGGGCGAGGAAGTGGACCAGCGAGCCCGCGGCGCGGAAGCCGTGGCCCGCGCCTCGGATCTCGTCGGTCGTCGGCCGTTCCGCGGCGGCGGCACGCCGGTTGCGGCGGCGGGTGAGCAGGAACGGGACGTACAGGAACAGGGCGAGGAAGACGAGGTAGGCGACCCAGCCGGCGGCGGGAAACACGATCGCCATCGTCACGGCGATCCCTCCGATGAATGCGGCGACCACGAAACCGACCTTCTGCCCTACGAGCCGGAGGTGGTTGAGGTCGGCGGGCCGGGGTCCGAGCCCGCTCTCGATCGACAGCAGCAGCTTCGGCACGATCCAGCCGAGCATCAGGTAGCAGAGGAGCAGTCCGATCGCGGCGGCGATGCCGAACTCGATGATCGCCTCGATCCCGGAGACCGAGTTCGACAGGAACGCCGCCGCCGAGGACAGCACCGCCAGCAGCAACGCGGCGAACACGGCTGTCTCCCCGAGCGGGTAGGCGCGGTCGCGTGGAACCCCGTCC
>CBFCWZ010000356.1:0-3487 GCA_965601935.1 uncultured Ilumatobacteraceae bacterium | reverse complement strand
GCTTCTGAGTGGCGCGCCGGTCGGGCCGCTTGGCTACCGTCCGGCCATGAGCAAAGTCAGCATCGTCGCCAAACTCACTGCCCAGGACGGCAAGCGTGCCGACATCATCGAGGGAATGGCCCCGATGATGGAGCACGTCGAGTCCGAGGAGGGCACGCTCAAGTACATCCTGCTCGAAGACGCCGGCGACGAGAACGTGATCTGGCTCTACGAGGAGTACACCGACCAGGCCGCCTTCGAGGCCCACGGGAGCAGCGACACGATGAAGGGGCTCGGCGCGGCCATCGGCCCGTTCATGGGCGGTGCTCCCGAGCTGATCTTCTGCAGGCCGGTGCGCGGCAAGGGGCTCTGACCTGGTTGGGGGCCACGTACCTCGACGCCATCGTCGCCCGCCATCGCGAGGTCGCGGCCGCCGACACCCGCTCACTCGACAGGCTGGTCGACCAGTGCGCGCCGCTCCCGCCCACGCGGAGATTCCGGGAGGTACTGCGGGGGCGTGCCGGGCTCGGCGTCATCTCGGAGGTCAAGCGGCGCTCGCCATCGAAGGGCGATCTCTTCCCTGACCTCGATCCGGCTGTCCTGGCGCTCGAGTACGAAGGCGGGGGAGCGGCGTGCCTCTCCGTGCTCACCGACACCGAGTACTTCGGCGGCTCCGTCGACGATCTCCAGGCGGCCCGCGCGGCATGTTCCCTCCCCGTGTTGCGAAAGGACTTCACGGTCTCGCCGCTCGACGTGGTCGACGCGCGGTTGATGGGTGCCGACTGCGTGCTCCTCATCGCGGCGGCCCTCGACTACGCCGAATTGGTCGACTTCCACCGGCTGGCGGTCGAGATCGGGCTGGATGTGCTCGTCGAGATCCACGACGAGGACGAACTCGATGTCGCCCTCGGTGCCGAGGCCGCGCTCGTCGGCGTGAACCAGCGTGACCTGGTGACCTTCCGGGTCGACCACGAGCGGGCCGAACGGATGGCAGGTGCGATCCCGGAGACGGCAGTTCGGGTGGCCGAGTCGGGGGTGCGGGGGGCCGACGATGCCCGGCGCCTCGAGTCCGCCGGTTACGACGCAGTCCTCGTCGGCGAGACGCTGGTGACCTCCGGCGATCCGGGGGCGGCGATCCGGGCGCTGATCGGCAGGTAGACCACCCCCGCCGCCGGCGGTGCGCGATCGGCGGGGTTCCGGTCAGCTCTTCGGCAGCACGCCGAGATTCGTATCGGCCCGATTGGAGTGGTTCCAGAGTTCGAGGCCTTCCTCGATCCGGTGACACAGCGTCTCGATCACCGCGACTCGGGCCCACTTCTTCTGTTCGCCGGAGATCAGGTTCCACGGCGCGAGGCCGTGGTCGGTGCGGGCGAACATCTCCTCGGCGGCCTCGGCGTAGACACCCCACTTGTCGCGGTTGCGCCAATCCTCCTCGGTGAGCTTCCACGAGCGGAGCGGGTCCTTCTCGCGGCTCTTGAAGCGGCGGAGCTGCTCCTGTTCGCTGACCTGGAGCCAGAACTTCACGACGATGACGCCCTCCACCGCGATCGAACGCTCGAACTGGACGATCTCTTCGTACGCGCGTCCCCACTCTTCGTCGGAGGCGAAGCCCTCGACGCGCTCGACGAGGACACGGCCGTACCAGCTGCGGTCGAACACGCACATCCCGCCGTGGCCGGGCACCTCCCGCCAGAAGCGCCAGAGGAAGTGGTGGCGCTTCTCCCGTGGAGTCGGCGCGGCGTAGCTGAACACGTCGTAGTGGCGGGGGTCGAGGCGCTCGACCATGCGTTTGATCGACCCGCCCTTTCCCCCTGCGTCGGAGCCCTCCATCACCACGAGGAGGCCCGGACCGAGGCCCGTGTCGGAGATCTGGCCGCCCAGTCGCAGCCGCAGCTTGACGAAGCGCTCCTGAGCGTCCCGCAGGCGTTCCTCGTACTCCTGGGAGCTGAGGCGTCGTGTCAGATCGATCTCGTCGAGCCGGCCCATGTTCGGAGACGATAGATCGCGCGCCGCCCGGGACAGCATTTCCGTCGGCGACTCACACGATTCCGCCCCGCCCCGAGGTGCGGCCATGATGGTGCGTACACTCCCCGCGAGCCGCGACGACGAGGGGATCTGGCCATGGCGACGATGAACGAGAACGAGCGACAGCAGTTCCTGTCGGCGATGCACGTGGGCGTGCTCGGGCTGGAGCGTTCCGACGGTCCGCCTCTGGTCGTGCCCGTCTGGTATTCGTACGAGCCTGGCGGGGAGGTGACGGTCCTCACGAGCGCCTCGTCGACGAAGGGCCGGCTGGCGGCCGCGTCGGGGCGGGGCTCGCTGTGCGCCCAGCAGGAAGAGCTGCCGTACAAGTACGTGAGCGTCGAGGGCTCCATCGAGATCGACACTCTGGGTGACGACGCTCATGCCGCCGTCGAGCCGATGGCGATCCGATACCTCGGAGAGGATCTCGGCAAGGCCTATGCCGAGGGCAACGTCGCCGCCGACGAGATCCGCATCCGCCTGCGTCCGGAGCGCTGGTTCTCCGTCGACTATTCCCGTTGATGCCGTTCGTCACGGCGGCGGAGCGAGGAGCGATCGATGGCTGAGGTGCGAACCACGCGTTACCGCGAGGACGACATCGTCTGTGCCGGGGTCGCCGGGGTCGACCTCGAGATCCCGAGCGCCAACCCGCGCAACCAGCACGATGTGATCGCGGGCGATGTGGGCCCCGCTGTCGTGGTCGACGGGAAGCTGTTCGTTCCACCGGCCGACGGGCCGTTGCCGGCCGTCATCGTCGTGCCCGGCAGCCTGGGTGTCGGCCCGAACCACGAGGCGCATGCGGACACCCTGGTGGGAGAGGGCTACGCCGTCCTGGTGGTGGACCCGTTCGGGCCGCGGGCGGTGTCGTCCACCGTGGCCAACCAGACCCAATACAGCTTCGCCGCGAGTGGCTACGACGTTCTTTCCGCGTGTCGGGTGCTGGCCGAACGCCCGGAGGTCGACGCCGGACGGATCGCCGCGCAGGGCCACAGCCGGGGCGGGTCGGCAGTGCTCACCGCCGCCAACCGGCTCTTCGCCGAGGCGGTTCTGGGGCCCGTCCGGGGGCTCGCTGCGGTCTACGCGGTGTACCCGTGGTGCGGGCAGCAGTTCCACGCCGCCTCGGTGGGCGACACGCGGGTGCGGGCGATCATCGGTGATCGGGACGAGTGGTGTTCGGTGCAGCAGGTGCAGGCGCAGATCCAGGCGATCCGCCTCGCAGGTGGCGACGCATCGCTGCGCATCGTGGAGGGCGCAGCGCACAGCTTCGATCGACTCGAATCACTCACGCTGATCGAGGAGGCCAGCGTCGCGCCGACGGCCCCGACGGTGATGCTCGCCGACGATGGTTCGATGATCGACCCGTGGACGGGTGAGGCCGATCCGGACACCGTCGACATGGACATGTTCATCAGAGCGGTCGAGGGCGGCTTCGGAGTGCGTGGTGCCCACATCGGCGGCGAGGGCGACCAACCGGACCTGTTCCGGA
>CBFCWZ010000355.1:0-3501 GCA_965601935.1 uncultured Ilumatobacteraceae bacterium | reverse complement strand
GTGCCCCCGCACCCGCACTGGCGCTCGGCTTCCACCAGGCAGTGGCCGACATGGTACGGCACGTCGCCGAGTCCGTCTGCGGCGACGTCGACACCGTCGCCCTCACGGGCGGTGTGTTCCAGAACGCCCTGCTCACACACCTCACGCGCCGCGAGCTCGACGCAATCGGCGCGAGAGTCTTGACCCACCGGCTCGTACCGCCCAACGATGGTGGCCTCGCTCTCGGCCAAGCCGTCGTCGCCGGCCACCGCGGAGCCATGGAAAGGACCTGACATGTGTCTCGGAATCCCCGGCAAGATCCTCGAGGTCCGCGACGAACGCGGGACGCAGATGGCGACGATCGACTTCGGCGGAGTGACCAAGAAGATCTGTCTCGCCTACGTGCCCGAGATCGAGGTGGGCGACTACGCCATCGTCCACGCCGGTTTCGCCATCACCCGTCTCGACGAAGACTCGGCACTGGAGACGCTTCAGATGATGAGCGAGGCCGGAATCCTGGGCGACGAGCTGGGCGAGGTGCCTCCCGACGGAGCCGGGGTGGTGTCGTGAAGTACCTCGACGAGTTCCGCGACCCCGAGCTGGCCCGCAACCTGCTCGATGAGATCCACACGCGTGTCACGAAGCCGTGGTCGGTGATGGAGGTGTGTGGCGGGCAGACCCACTCGATCATTCGCAACGGCATCGACCAACTGCTGCCCGACGAAGTGACCCTCGTCCACGGCCCGGGCTGCCCGGTGTGCGTGACGCCGCTCGAGATGATCGACCGCGCCCTTGCCATCGCGTCGCAACCGGACGTGATCTTCTGCTCGTTCGGCGACATGCTCCGCGTCCCAGGGAGCGAGATCGACCTGTTCGGCGTGAAAGCGAAGGGCGGCGACGTGCGGGTCGTCTATTCGCCGCTCGACGCCGTCGACATCGCCGAGGCGGAACCCGACAAGCAGGTCGTGTTCTTCGCCGTCGGCTTCGAGACCACTGCGCCGGCGAACGCGATGACCGTCGTCCAGGCCCGCGAGCGTGGACTGTCGAACTTCTCGCTGCTCGTCAGCCATGTCCTTGTTCCGCCGGCCATCGAGGCGATCGCCACGTCGCCGACGTCGCGCGTCGACGGCTACCTGGCTGCGGGCCACGTCTGCACGGTGATGGGCACATGGCAGTACGAGCCGCTGGTGCGCCGGTACGGGGTTCCGGTCGTGGTCACGGGATTCGAGGCCCTCGACGTGCTCGACGGGATCCGGCGGTGCATCATCCAACTGGAGGCCGGCGAGGCCCGCGTGGAGAACGCCTACCCCAGGGCCGTGCGGAAGGAGGGCAACGAGCCCGCCCAGAAGATGCTGGACGACGTGTTCGACGTGTGCGACCGCCAGTGGCGCGGCATCGGTGAGATCCCGGACAGCGGATGGCGGCTGAGCGAGGGATTCGCCGACTTCGATGCCGAGCAACGATTCGACGTCGGCCACCTCGAGGTCGACGAACCAGAGGCCTGCCGCGCCGGCGACGTGCTGCAGGGCCTGATCACTCCCGACGAATGCGAGTGCTTCGGCACGTCGTGCACCCCTCGCACCCCGCTCGGCGCCACGATGGTCTCGAGCGAGGGCGCCTGCGCCGCGTACTACCAGTACCGGCGAGCAGGGATGGGTGTCGAGGTCTCCACAAGGTGAAGCGCGAACCTGAAGCGGTGTCTGACACCACTGCGGACTTCGCGGGGTGGGCCTGTCCACTTCCGCTACGGAACCAGGAGCACGTGGTGTTGGGGCACGGCGGGGGCGGGAAGCTCATGGGCGAGCTCATCCAGCACCTCTTCCTGCCGGCCTTCGGTACTGCTGCGGCGGAGGCGACGGCGACCGATTCGGCCACGATCGACCTGGGCAACGGCACACGGCTCGCGTTCACCACCGACAGCTTCGTGGTGCAGCCGATGTTCTTCCCGGGCGGCAACCTCGGCGAACTGGCCGTGTACGGAACGGTGAACGACCTGGCGATGGCGGGCGCCACACCGCTCGCGCTCTCCACCGGTTTCATCCTCGAGGAGGGAACCGAGATCGACGTCCTCGGCCGTGTGGCGACGGCCATGGGAAACGCCGCCGAGCGGGCCGGCGTCCGCTTGGCGACCGGGGACACCAAGGTCGTCGAGCGGGGCCACGGCGACGGGATCTACGTGAACACCGCCGGCATCGGGCTCATCCCCGACGGGGTCGACCTCGCACCCGCCGCGATGCAACCCGGCGACGCCATCATCGTGAGCGGCCCGATCGGGATGCACGGAGTCGCCGTGCTCAGCGTGCGCGAGGGGCTCGAGTTCGGAACAGAGATCGAGTCCGACACCGCCCCGCTCCACGGGCTCGTCGCCGCCATGACGGCCGCCGTCCCCTCGGGCGGGATCCGGGTGCTGCGTGACCTCACCCGGGGTGGGCTCGGAGCGTCGCTGTGCGAATTGTCGACGGCCTCGAAGCTCGGGATCGAGTTCATCGAACAGGACGTGCCGGTCCCGGAGGCAGTTCAGGCCGCCTGTGGGTTCCTCGGCCTCGACCCGCTCCATGTGGCCAACGAGGGCAAGCTCGTCGCGATCGTCGCTCCCGACGCGGCCGACACCGTGGTGGATGCGATGTCGGCGCTCGGTGTCGGGGCCGGCGCACGGGTCATCGGGACGGTCACCGATGACCATCCGGGTGCAGTGATCGCCCGCACCGGTCTGGGCGCCAGCCGAGTGGTCGACCTGCCCCTCGGCGAACAGCTCCCCCGCATCTGCTGACCCATCGCTGTCGGCCACTCGCGCTGCGCTACGAGTACTCGGCGTTCGCCGCAACCGTGCGGGGTTGGGTCAGACGGCGAACTGCAACCGCGGCGGCAGCTGCCATCCCAGCTGCACCAGAACTGCCGCCGGATCCGGCGTCTCATCGCCCATGAAGTGCGCCACCGTCTTCACGAGAACCTGAACATCGGTGCGGAACGAACCGTTCTACACGTAGGCCGAGTCGAGTTCCGGGCAGTCCTGCAGCGGTCCCCCGCCGGCGGTCGACACCTGCCACACCCCAGTCAGGCCCGGACGCACGAGTGACCGATTCTGCCGGTCAGCCGACGGGATCTCCTCCAAAACCTCCGAGATCATGGGGCGCGGCCCGACCATGCTCATCGACCCGTTCAACACGTTGAACAACTGGGGCAGTTCGTCGATGTGGGTGTCGCGCAGGAACTTGCCCCAGCGGCACACCGCGTCATGATCGAACTGGTGCCGCCCCACCCGAGGGAAACTGGTGGGAAGGCTGCGGATCTTCGTGACCTGGAACGTCTCGTTGTTGCGACCCGCCCGCTCCTGGACGAAGAAGGGATTGCTCCGAAACCGCACCGCAGACACCAGTGCACACGCGCCGATGAGCGGCACCGCGACCGGGATGGCCAGAGTCGCCAGGAAGAGATCGAACAATCTCTTGCCATTGCCATGGCACCATCGACTCGCCCGCTTCGGTGAGTGTCGTCGAACCGCACTCGGGCGTGCGAGATGTC
>CBFCWZ010000354.1:0-3531 GCA_965601935.1 uncultured Ilumatobacteraceae bacterium | reverse complement strand
GGTGCTCACGGGAGCCTTCGCCATCGCCATGACACCCGGCCTGGGGCCGTTGTTGGCGAAGGCCCGGCTCCGGCACGACCTCGCTGATCAACCTGAGCCAGCGCTCCTACGACGTCACGGAAGGAGCGGTGCTCGTCGACGGCCCTGACGTGCGGGATCTCGACCTCGACGCGCACGCGGCTTCGGGGGCGGAGGGCGTCACATGTACGGTCGCGGGTCGACGCGATCCTGCGTCGAGCCGACGAGGGGAGCCCGTACCGGAAGGTGCAAAGACGGGCCAGAAGGTTTCCGTGGTCACCGATCGTCTCGCCGAACTCCTGGAGGAGTCACAGGCCTGTCTCGCGCCGCTGGACGAGGCGAGGGGCTTGCCGGCCGCCGCCTTCACCGACCCCGAATGGTTCGAGGCGGAGCAGCGGGAGGTCTTCGCGAAGAGCTGGATCGCGGTGGCCCGCTCGGAGGATCTGTCCGCGCCGGGCTCGTTCCGGGCGGCCACGATCGCTCGTGAGCCGGTTGTGGTCACGAGAGCCCGGGACGGTGTGCTCCATGCGATGTCGAACACCTGCCCTCACCGCGGCACGCTGATCTGCAACGGCTCGGGGACCGCACCGTCGTTGCGGTGCCCGAATCATGCGTGGACCTTCGGCCACGACGGGCAGCTGCGAGCCGCCCCGCACATGGCGGAGAGCTTCGACGTGGGCTCGGTCTGTCTACCCCGCTTCGCCGTGGCCGAGTGGAACGGGTTCGTCCTCGTGAATCTCGACTCGACCGCCTCCTCACCGGCCGAGCAGTTGGCCGGACTCGACGAGGTCATCGCGGGGGAACCCTTGACCGATCTCGTGAGGATCGGGGAGCTCCACTACCCGACCCCCTGGAACTGGAAGATCTCGGTCGAGAACTTCGTCGAGTCGTACCACCACCGGCCGGTACACCCGGAGACGCTCGATTCGATCTATCCGGGGGCGCAGTCGTTCTCGCGCTTCGTGGGCGACGAGCCCTGGGGCGGCGTCGACCACGTCACGGTGATCCCCGAGTTCGATCCGTTCTTCGCGGTCGCCGCGTTCCCGACCCTCCTGTTCGCGGTCCTGAGGGGAGTGGGTGTCACCTGGTTCGACCTGGTTCCGCTCGGACCGGGCGAGTGCGATCTACGGATCGAGATCCTCGTCGAGCCCGAGCTGGCCGAGGAGGCGAGCTACCTCGTCGAGACCACGGCTGCCATCAACGAAGAGGACATCGCCATCAACGAGGCCACGTGGGCCGGATTGCAGTCTGCGGCCTACGAGCCCGGCCCGGTCAGCCCGCTCGAGGGGGCCTGCTGGCAGTTCCGCCGGTGGCTCGTCGGCGTGCTGGCGAACGGCGAGAGCGCCCGTTCAGGCGACGTCGGCTGACACTTCGTCGGCCGCCGGTTCGGCAGGCGGCTCGAAGCAGTCGAGGTTCTGGGACGGCGTACAGAAGATCTTCCTGGGTGGCATCGACCTCTCCGGCTCGGTGAAGTAGTTGGACCCTGGCGGATCGCGCCAGGAGTCCGTACCGTGAACCCATGGAGTTGAACGAGTTGCAGGCACGCGCCTCCGAACTGGTTCGGGACGCCGGGCTCGGGTACGACCAGAAGCTGCGCCAACTCGCCGCCCTGGCGACCGACGCCCTGCCCTATCCCGAGCTGTCGGCCGACTGTCGCGAGGCGCTCGACAAGCGCGTGATCTGCGACCTCTTCGAGGGACATGCGCCCTACACGGCGCGCTACATCCTCCCCGACTACGAAAAGGCGCTCCGTCAGGGGTTGGCGTATCTGGAGATGGCCCCGCCCGACGATCTCGACGACGCGCTGGCCTTCCTCCAGGTGATGTACGCCCATGTTCCGAGCGTCACCACGTACCCGGTGTACCTCGGCGACCTCGACAAGGTGCTCGAGCCGTTCGTCACCGACGAACTCAGCGATGACGAACTCGACCGGAAGCTGCGCCGTTTCTGGATCGGTATCGACCGGATGCAACCCGATGCGTTCGTCCACCTCGACCTCGGCCCACACGACAGCCGGGTCACCCGGTCGATCTTCCGGGTCGAGCGCTCGCTCCGTCAGGCCGTCCCGAACATCACGCTCAAGGTCGACCCCGCAGCGACCCCCGACGACCTGATCGAAGACGGCGTCCTGACGGTCTTCGAGACCGGCAAGCCACACTTCGTGAACCACCCGATGATGGTCGGTGACCACGGTGAGCGATACGCGTCGGTGAGTTGTTACAACTCGCTCAAGATCGGTGGTGGCGCCCACACACTGTTCCGCCTCAACCTGAAGGAAGTCGCCCTCCGCCACGAGGGCACCTCCGACGAGTTCCTCACCGGCACGTTGCCCCACTACGTCGAACTCGCCGCCGAACTGGGCGAGGCCCGGATCCGGTCCCTGGTGGAGGAGCAACGGTTCTTCGAGACCCATTGGCTCGCCACCGAGGGCCTCATCGACATCGACCGCTTCTCCGCCATGTTCGGCGTGTTCGGCCTCGCCGAGTGCACCAACCTGCTCATGGCCTACGACGGCCACGACGACGCCCGCTACGGACACGACGCCGACGCCGACGCGCTCTCGGTGCGGGTGGTCGAGCGGCTGGCCGAACTCGTGGCGGCCCGCCCGATGCCGTACTGCGAGGGTGGCGGCGGCCGGAGCTATCTCCACAGCCAGGGTGGCATCGACGTCGACGACGCCGTCACCGCAGGCACGCGGGTCCCGGTGGGGGAGGAGCCGGGGATGCTCGATCACATCACCACGTGTGCGCCCCACCATTGCCACTTCGCGGCAGGGATCAGCGACATCTTCCACGTCGACGACACCGCCGTCCGGAACCCTGCGGCGATGGTCGACATCATCCGCGGGGCCTTTGCCAGCGGGATGCGCGACTTCACCTTCAACCTCGACAGCAACGAGTTCGTGCGGATCACCGGGTACCTCGTGCGCAAGAGCGACCTGGCCTCCATCGAGGAGGACCGGGCCGTCCGCCACGGCAGTGACCACTTCGCCGCCGCCAGCGAGAACGCCTATCACCTCACCGAGCGGGCGGTGAAACGGGTCGGCAACCACGAACGGGCTCCCCGGTGAGCACTGCGCCTTCGTCGTCTCATCGACGAGGGGCGTTCCCTACGGGCAGGGTGCCAGTCGAGTCCACCGGGTACATCGCCGACACGATCCCGTTCAGCAACGTCGACGGTCCGGGCAACCGTTTCGTCGTGTTCCTGCAGGGCTGCAACTTCGACTGTGCTGCCTGCCACAACCCCCAGACCATTCCCGGCCACGGAGGGGTCGAGGGCCACCACCCCGAACACCGCACGGTGCACGACCTGCTCGCCGACATCCGGAGGGCGGCACCGTTCATCAGCGGCGTGACCGTCTCGGGAGGCGAGGCCACACAGCAGCCGAACTTCCTGCACGACCTCTTCGCCGCGATCAAGGGCGACGACGAGCTGGCCGGTCTCACCTGCATGGTCGATTCGAACGGTGGATGCGAACTCGAGGTCTGGGACCGGCTCGCCCCGCTGATGGAC
>CBFCWZ010000353.1:0-3540 GCA_965601935.1 uncultured Ilumatobacteraceae bacterium | reverse complement strand
GACCTGGTGAGACCTGCACGGATTGGACGATGGACTACACGCTCGTGCCGGCTGACGATGGCTTGATGTGGATCGAGTCGTCCGTCGGACACGCTGGCGGCCCTTTGTCCGCCGCATGCTCGGGGGCGTAACGACTGCCTCGGCCGCTACAGCACGAAGCGCATGGCGCTGACCACCGCGCCGGGGAGGCGGCTGCTGCCGGTGCTGCGTTGGCCGTAGCTCATGGGGTCGAGGAGCAACTCGCTGGTGTTGGTGAGGCCTTCGAGTTTGTCGCCGAGGAGGTGGTAGGCGGTGTCGTCGAAGCGGAGCACGTTGACGGGGGCGACGATCTCGCCGTCCTCCACCCAGAACGTGGCGAACCGGGTCATGCCGGTGGTGCGGCAGGCGGCCTTGTCGCTGAAGTTCGTGTACCAGAGGTTGCCCACGTAGAGGCCGGTGCCGAGGGTCTCGCTCACGGTCGCTGCGTCGACGTCGCCGGGGGCGATGGCCATCGACTCGGGGCCCTCTTCGCCGTTGGCGCCGTTGGTGTCCACGCCGTACTCCTTGGCGGAGCGGGGTGACACGAGAGTGTCGGCGGCCTGGCCTCCGGCGATCAGGGAGACCTGGTCGGGGCGGAGGAAGCCTGCCGACTGGAAGTTGGGGGCGACGCCGTTGGCGGTCTCCTCGGCGATCGAGACGAGTGGCGAGAGGCTGGCTTCGCCCAGGTTCAGCTTGAGCAGAGGGGTCTGCTTGGTCTCGAGGGCCCGCTTGCCGAACGCCCCGTACCAGCTCATCAGCTCCACCAGCTCCTGCAGGGCGGCGGGCGCCAGATAGGTGCGGTAGTCGCCGGGGGAGAGGTCGACGGGGTCCCGTTCGAGGGCGGCCAGCTGGCGGCTCGACCAGTCGACCTTGCGGGCGAACTCGTCGTCGTCCCACTGGAAGCCGGCGTAGAGGTTCTTCGCCGCCTTGTCGGCGTGGAGGTAGAACGACCAGTCGAGGTTGAACGTGGCCGACTGGAACCAGTTGCGCTGGCCGAGCGAGTTGGCGAACCCGGAGAAGGTGTCACCCGAGGCGTAGATGCCCACGAGGTCCTTGCCCGCTGCAGCAGTGCGGATGTCGGCGAGGGCCGCGTCGGGCTCGAGGACGTCACCCGACTCGACACGGTCGGTGGTGGTCGGCTCGGTGTTGTAGAGGAGGAACGGGTCCTCCGGCACCAGTCGGCGCTGCTCGCGTAACTGCTCGACGAGGCCGCGCAGGCGGGCCTCGTCGACCCCGCGGTCGCCCGTCAACTGGAAGGAGCCACCCACATGGCGGCTGCCCTCGACGAGGTCGACCGACAGCTCACGTTGCTCGACCGTGCCGGCCTGGCGGACGTCGCCCTTGTTGAAGCGGATGAAGTCGGTGCGCTCGCCGCTGAGGTTGGCGAGCAGGACCTCGCCGCCGGTGAGGCGATCGGTGGCGGAGGACACCAGGTCGTCGAAGTAGGCCTGGTCGTCGGTGGAGGTGGAGGCGGTCGTCGCGTCGCTCATTCCTCGCCCCCGAAGATCTCGACGTCGGAGAACTTGCAGGCCGGGCTGGCGTGGCCCGTGCCGACCATCTGGTTCAGCTCGCCCTTCCCGCAGTTCGGGGTCCCCATCACGGTGAAGGAGTCGGCGTCGGCGACACCGGTCAGGCTGCGCCAGAAGGAACGGGAGATCCCCCGATAGCCGGGGTTGCGCACGGCGCCGACGATCTCACCGTCCTCGATCAGCTGGCCGTACTCGCAACCCATCTGGAACTTGTTGCGGCTGTCGTCGATCGACCACGACGAGTTGGTGTGCATGTACACACCCCGTTCGATGGAGGCGATCAGCTCGGCCACCGTCGACTCGCCGGGCTCCACGTTGATGTTGGCCATCCGGTCGATCGGAGGACGGTTCCAGCTCGTCGCCCGGGAGTTGGCCACACCGGGCAGGTCGGAGCGGGCCTGGCTGATCGCCCCACCGAGGCCGCGCTGGAGGACACCGTCCTTGATGATGTACTCCTTCGTGGCGGGGGTGCCGTCGTCGTCGAAGCCGTAGCTGGCGAGCTGGCCCGGTACCGTCGGGTCGAAGCTCACATCGAGCAGCTCCGACCCGTACTGGAAGGAGCCGAACATGTCGGGCGTGACGAAGCTGGTGCCGGCGTAGTTGCGTTCGTCGCCGAGGATCCGGTCGAGTTCGAGGGGGTGGCCGATCGACTCGTGGATCTGGAGGATCATCTGGTCGGGGGCGGCCAGCAGGTCCATCACCCCGGTGGGGCAGTTGGGGGCGGAGAGGAGTTCGAGGGCCTCGTCGGCGATGCGGGACGCGGCGTCGCCGAACCCGAACCGGCCGAGCACCTCGACCCCGCCCTGGCCGCAGAAGGCCCAGTGGCCGAACGTGCGGGTGTGAACGTTCGAGCCCTCGGCCGCCGTGGCGTTGAGGCCGGGGTAGACGTAGGCGAACCGCTGCTCGATCTTCGTGCCACCCCCGGTGACGAGCAGGGTGTCGACATCGCGGCGCACGAGCATGGCGCCCCAGTCGACGATGCGGTCGTCGATGCCGAGCTTCCGGCTCTGCTGCTGGAGGAGGTCGATGCGGTCGCCGAGCGGCATCGTCTCCCACGAGACCTCGACGGGGGAGGTGTAGGTACCGGTCTGGCCGTCGGGCGGGGGAGTGGTGACCACCATCGACCCGGCGGTGACGGCCGCCCACCTGCGAGCCTGCTCGACCGCCCGGGCGAGGCCGCCGTCGCTCAGGTCGGGGGTGGCGGCATAGCCGAGGCCCCCGTTCTCCCAGACCGAGATCATCACGCCGG
The DNA here is from genome assembly GCA_965601935.1 of uncultured Ilumatobacteraceae bacterium. Classification (GTDB taxonomy): domain Bacteria; phylum Actinomycetota; class Acidimicrobiia; order Acidimicrobiales; family Ilumatobacteraceae; genus CBFCWZ01. The sequence continues at coordinate 744 of CBFCWZ010000353.1, read as the reverse complement.
TGTCGTACTGGTGGTGGATCGGGTCGAGCTCGCCTCTCCGCACCTGGAGGTGCTCGGAGCGTTCGTCGACCAGCCGCGCCGACGCGTAGTCGACGTCGGTCGGCAGCGCAGCCCGCAACCGATCGGCAATGGCCGGCGACTCGATCAACGGTTCCGCAAGATCGGTCATGGGAGACGAGCGTACGTCTCCCGATCAGGGACCGCGCGCGGCCATGACGGCTGACCCATCGATGCGGGCACCGCATCTCGCCCCGTGTGCTCGGCCAGTTGCAGTTCGCCGAAGGAGAACGAGCCGATTCCGTCGAGCGTTCCGTGCACCAGGACCACGGGTTTGCCCTCGCCCGTCCGGCGGGTCGACAACGACGTGCTGTCGGTGGACGTGACCGACATCCACGCGGTCGTCGGTCCTTCCGGCCGACCCTTTCCGCACGCTCCACCTAAGCTGCCGCCGACCGACACGTTGCGACTGGGGGCGACATGGCGACTGTTCCACTGCATCCGGAGATCGAGCCGTTCCGGGATCTCGTGCCGATCCCGGATCTCAACGCGGAGAACCTCGCAGTGCTGCGCGAGATGGAGTTGGGTGAGCCGCCCGAGTTGAGTGACGACGTCGTTCGCACCGAGCACACCGTGCTGGCGGACGAGGGGGTCTTCGTCCGGGTCCACACGCCGAAGGGTCTCGACGGACCGGCGCCCTGCGTGTACGCCATCCACGGCGGTGGCTATGTCGCCGGCAGCCTCGAC
>CBFCWZ010000352.1:0-3555 GCA_965601935.1 uncultured Ilumatobacteraceae bacterium | reverse complement strand
CCGGCGAGGTAGTCGCCGGCCGGGGTCAGCAGGAGGGCGGAGGGCTGGGAGGAGACGCCGAGCTCCATCCAGCTCTGGAACGACTCGTCCCACAGCATGGTGAACGACTCGATTCCGGTGTCGTCGATGAACTCCGCGGCCTCGCCCAGGCTGTCCTGGGTGCCGAGTCCGACGACTTCGATTTCGGGGTGATCTCGAACGAACTGTTCGACCTCGGGAGCTTCCCGACGGCAGGTGCTTCAATGCGGGGCGTACATCCAGACGAGAAGCGGCTTCTCGTCCTGGACGATGTTGCGGAGGTTGACCTTCTTGCCGCGCGACACGTCGTCGACGACGAGGTCGGGGAACAGGTTCGTCTCGGTGTCGTACGCAGGGTCGACCCCTTCGCTTCCGAGGTCGATGGCGCCGGCCAACGCCTCCTCGGCGGCGGCCTGTTCCGCGACGGCCTCCTCGGCGGTCGGCTCCGAATCCCCGCCGCAGGCGATGGCGACCAGAGCGAGCGCCGCGGCACCGGCGGCCAGCCGGACACCGGTGCGACGTGGGAGGTCACGGGGGGTCATCACGCGTATTCTGCTCCCCACGGAGCACGACTCCCACCCGTCGCGGGCCTGTTCCCGGAACGTTTTCCGCTCAGGAGAGGCTCGCCAGGTAGCGCTCGCGGAGGTGCTCTCCTGCCAGGACGGGCGGGTGCCGGGGCGGGTCGTCCGGCCCAGTACAGGTGGGCAGGCACTCGATGAGGGCGTCGTGGTCGAGGTCGAAGAAGCAGGCCACCGAGTAGCGGCTTCGCCCTGGCACCCCGATCACGCGGTGCATCGTGGACACGTAGCGGTCATTGGTCCAACGCTGCAGGAGGTCGCCGACGTTGATGATGAGGGCGCCGGGTACCGACGGGACGTCGACCCAGGCGCCGTCCTTGGCCCGCACCTGGAGGGAGCCGGCGTCGTCCTGGGCCAGCACGGTGACCGCACCCCAGTCCGTGTGGGCCCCGGTTCCGAGCTGTTCGTCGGGGGCGTCGTCGGGCCGGGCGGGGTAGTGCAGCAGCCGTAGTGTGCAGGTGGGGTCGGTGTGGAACGGCTCGAAGTAGTCCTCGGGGAGCTCGAGGGAGAGGGCCATCCCGCGCAGCATCGATGCGCCCAGCTCCATCGCCGCGGCGTGGTACGCCGTCACGGGTTGGCGCACCCCGTCGAGGTCGGGCCACTGGTTCTCCCCCTGCATCGGGCTCGACCCGGCGCTGTTCTCGGGGCTGAACGCCCAGGCCTCCTTGAGGTCGGGAGGGGTGCCCTCGTCGAGGGCCTGATGACCCGCCGGGTCGTAGCCGCGGTTGACGTGCTCGTCGTCCCAGGTCTTGGCCATCTTCGCCTCGATGGGGAGGTCGAAGACACGGCGGGTGGCGTCGAAGACGCCGTCGAGCAGTTCCGGGTCGATGCCGTGGCCGGTGACACCGAGGAAGCCAGTGGTTTCGCAGGCGTGGCCGATCTCCTCGGCGACCCGGGTGCGCGCGGCGGGATCGTCGGAGTGGAGTCCGGTGATGTCGATGATCGGAACGGAGTGCGCCACGGTCACCAGTGTTCCCGACTCGCTGCGCGCGCAGGAAGTCAGCTCACGCGGAGCTGTTCGAGCAGGTCTCGCGCAGCCGTGAAGACCTCGTCGACCTCGTCGTCGGTGGCGCCGCCTCGTGCGACAACCGACATGCCGAGCATCCACGGCACGAACACTCCGGCGTACGTGGCCGCCGAGCCGGGGGCGATCTCGCCGAGGTCCTCGGCGCGGGTGAGCGCAGCGGTGATCGCCTCGCGCACTCCGATGCGCCAGCGACGACTGGTGGCGAGCGCGCGGTCGCTGGAGGCACCGAACTCGGCGGCGTCGTTCACTGCGAAACAGCCCATCCGGCCGACGTCGCCGGCGGCTTCCTCGCGCATGAAGCCGAGGAGGGTGGTCACGTCGTCGAGGCCTCCGGTCCCGTTGCCGAGCAGGTCGGTGAGGAGACCCAACCGCGCCTCCATGTAGCGCTCGAGCGCCTTTTCGTAGAGGGCGTCCTTCGACCCGAACTCGTTGTAGATCGATGACTTGTTGAGTCCGGTGGCCTCGACGATGTCGGTGACGGAGGTGGCCTCGTAGCCCTTCTCCCAGAACACCTGGAGTACCTGTTCGAGGGCCTCGTCGGGGTCGAACTCACGGGGTCGACCGCGGCCGGGGGTGGTGACATCGCCGGTCATGAGAACGATCGTACCAAAAATCGGTTGCATTTTCAAACCGTGCGGTACATAATCATCTCCACTACTGAACCAATCAGTCCATAAAAGGGGATATCCAATGACGACCGCCGCGGTCACCACCACCGCCGAACCCATTGCCGAGCGAGACCCGAGGCGCTGGCTCGTTCTCGCTGTGATGTCGCTCGGCACGCTGATCGTGTTCCTCGACCTCACGGTCGTGAACACCGCGCTCCCGGCCATCTCGGTCGACCTGGGCGCCTCGACCTCCCAACTCCAGTGGGTGGTCGACTCCTATGTGCTCGCTCTCGCCGGCCTGCTGATGCTGGCCGGATCGATCGGCGACAGATACGGCCGGAAACGCTGGATGAGCTTCGGCCTCGTCGTGTTCGGGATCGGATCGGTCATGGGCGCCATGGCCGAGACGATCGAGATGCTGATCACCGGACGGGCGATCCAGGGCCTCGGTGCCGCGTTCGTCCTGCCGGCGACCCTGAGCATCGTCACCAACACCTTCGACCGTGACGAGCGGGGCAAGGCCATCGCCATCTGGACGATGGTCGGTGGGATGGGCATCGGGTTCGGCCCTGCCGTCGGCGGCTACCTCGTGGACAGGTACGACTGGGCGGCCGCGTTCTGGATCCATGTCCCCGTGCTCGTCGTCGCCTTGATCGGCCAGGCGGTCGTTCGAGAGTCGCGCGACCCGCGCCACGTGGGACTCGACGTCCCCGGGGCGGTGACCGCGACCATCGGGATCACCTCCCTCGTCTACGGCATCATCCAGAGCGCCGAGCACGGCTGGGGGGACCCGCTCATCGTGGGCAGCCTCACCGTTGCCGTCGCGTCACTGGTGACCTTCGTCCAGATCGAACGGCGCGCGCCCTACCCGATGCTGCCGCTGCACTTCTTCGAGAACCGCGACTTCACCGGGTCGGTGACGGTGATCGGGATCATGTTCTTCGCCGGGCCGGCGACGTTCTTCTTCATGACCCAGTTCTTCCAGATCGTCCAGGGCAGGGATCCGTTCGAGGCCGGGCTGCTGATCCTCCCGAACGCGGGGGCGATCATGGTCGCCTCGGCGATTGCACCCCCGCTCACCGACCGGTTCGGGCCGAAGCGGCTCGTCGCCTTCTCGGTCTCGGTGATGGCCCTCGCCACCGCCCTGCTCACCCAGGTCGACGCCGACTGGACGGCGATCACCGAGATCGGGATCATCGTGATGTTCGGCTTCGGGTTCGGGCTGGGGATGCCCGCAATCACCGACGCCATCATGGCGGCCGTCCCCGTCGAGGACGCCGGGACCGGGTCGGCGGTGAACGATGTGAGCCGCGAACTCGGCTCG
>CBFCWZ010000351.1:0-3560 GCA_965601935.1 uncultured Ilumatobacteraceae bacterium | reverse complement strand
GCCCTCGCCGTTGGTGATGATGGCGTTCAGGATCAGGCCGAGTGCGCCGACGGCGCGGCGACGAACGTCAACGCAACGAGTGCGGCAAGAGCCCGAGCGGGCTTGCTCCTTCTCACGTGTCTCCCCCTAGAGAGTGTGTCGTGCCGGGCATGGTCACCCGGTCCCCTGTGACCTCGCCCCGGAGGGTTCGGACAACCGGAGTAGATTGACATACCGAAGATGCGTTCGGCAATTCGGAGCGTCAGCGTCGTGGGGGTGTGATGTCGACCTGGGTCTCGCCGAGTCCCAGCACCTCGTAGAGGTGCTCCCAGAAGTGGCGGATCTTGGTCTCGCCATAGTCGGCGAAGACGACCTCGTCGCCCTCGAGCGACTTCATGCCGGTCTGCACGTGGGGCAGGTTCAGCGAGTCCTGTTGGTAGACCTTGGCCAGCGGGCCGAGCTCGGGCGCCAGTGTCCAGTCGTCGTCGAAGCCGAGGTGGCGCACGGGCGCGTGGGTCGGAGGGTTGTCGGGGTCGGGCGACGGTGGCCAGAGCATCACTTCGAAGATGCACTCGTCGGGATCGTCGCCGTGCGGCCGGAACCGGTACATGATCGCGTTGACGACGCCCCACGGCGACCAGTTGGGGAACACCGAGTAGTAGATGGCGTCGAGCATCTCGGCGTCGCTCAGTTCGTCGACCGGGAGGGCCGGCGCCGACGTCCGGAGATCGTCCCGTTTCCGGTCGGCGATCCACGCCCGCTGTTCCGGCTCGGTGACGAGCTCAGCCGGTGGTTGCGGGTCGGTGAGCGGGATCTTCTCCCACCCCTCGCCGATCTCGCCGCCGATCCATTTGCAGAGATGCGGGTCGGGTTGGGTGACCGGGCCCTCGATCCAGTTGCCGTCGTCGTCGGCCAGGCTCTCGTTGCCGTCGAGATCGGTGATCTTCACCTCGCCCAGCTCGACCCGCTCGTAGATGAAGCCGCTCAGCGGATGGCGGTACTTGCCGAACTGGCGGCCGTCGTCGAGGCGGTCGTAGTGGGCCATGTTCAGCAGGTGCGGGCTCTCGACCCCATTGGGCGAGGCGGCCCGGGAGAAGTTCTCGTAGGTGTCGTAGCGGGAGTTGGCGTCGCCGAGGTTCGTCAGCAGGGTCGGGTGGGTCGCCACGACGTGGTACGACTCCATGAACGCCTCCTGGCAGGCCTTCCAGTTGACCCGCATCAGCTTGCGCACGTGCGCCGCCTTGAAGCGCTTCTCGAACGGGTAGTGCTCGAAGTGCTCGTCGAGGCCGGAGAGGAAATCGGCGAGCGGTTCGGCGTCGCGGTCGGGGTTGACGAACACGAACCCGTGCCACGTGCCCACCTGGGCGTCGGGCAGTTCGTACTCGTCGAGGTCGACGCTCGGGAAGTCCCACTGGCACGGGATCTCCTTCATCGAGCCATCGAGGTTCCACGCCCAGCCGTGGAACGCGCAGCGCAGGTTCTTGGCGCACTTGCCGTGATTCTCCCGCAGCTTGCGGCCGCGGTGGAGGCAGGCGTTGCGGTAGGCCTTGATCTCGTCGGGTGCCGTGCGCACCACGAGGAACGAGAGGTGGGCGATGTCGTACACGTGGTAGTCGCCCACCTCCGGGATGTCGCGCTCATGGCAGGCGAGCTGCCACACCTTCAGCCAGAGCCGCTCGACCTCGAGATCGTGCACGGTCCGTGAGGTGTACATGTGGGCCGGGACGCGGGTGTTGCCATCGCGGAGGCCGGTGCGGGACTCGGTGCGGAACACCTCTCTCACGGGGCGGGAATCTCCGTCGAGGAGTTCCTGGTAGCTCGTGCCCGCCGAACGGCCGGTGCCGGTGGTCGTCTCGGTCATCAGGATGCCCTCCAGATCCGCTAGCGTCGAATTCGCAAACCTGCGTTAAGTATTCTCCATTCACGGCACACGCGTAGAACCGGAGGGCCCTGTGGCCAAGAGCAAGTACCACGCCTACCTGAAGTCGATCCCCCTGCTCGCCAACCTGCGCGACGAGGAACTCGACGTGGTCGGCCAGGCGGCCACCGAGCTGAGCCTGCCCGAGGGCGAGGTGCTCATGCGGGAGGGGAACCTGGCCCACGAGATGTTCGTGGTGCTCGAGGGCACGCTCGAGGTCACTCGTGGCGGCGAGCACGTGGCCGACATCGGCGCGGGGGCGTTCGCAGGTGAGATGGCGCTCCTGATCCAGGCCAAGCGGGACGCCACCGTCACCACCGCGTCGCCGGCCCGGGTGCTGCACATCGACGGGCGGTCGTTCACCAACCTGCTCGACGACGCGCCCCATCTGGCGGTGTCGATGCTGCCCATCGTGGCTGCCCGCCTGATGGCCAACTCCGACCACCACGCCTACTGACGCCGACGCGTCAGATCTGGCGGTCGATGCCTTCCCAGTACGGGTCGCGCAGCTTCCGCTTCTGCACCTTGCCGGTCCCGGTGCGGGGGAGGGCGTCTGCGAAGTCGATCGAGCGCGGGCACTTGAAGCCGGCGAGATTCTCCCGGCAGAACGCGGCCAGGGTGCCGCGTAGCTCGTCGTCGGCGGCCACGCCGTCGTTGGCCACGACGACGGCTTTCACCTCTTCGCCGAACTCCTCGTTGGGGACGCCGATGACGGTCACGTCGGCGACCAGCGGATGGCCGCCCAACACGCCTTCGATCTCGGCGGGATAGATGTTGACCCCACCCGAGATGATCATGTCGATCTTCCGGTCGCTGAGCCAGAGGTAGCCGTCGTCGTCGAGTCGGCCCATGTCGCCGGTGGTGAACACGCCCGGCTCGAGGTGGGCGTCCTCGGTCTTCTCCGGGGCGTTGTGGTACTCGAAGTCCATCCCCATCTGGTTGCGGAAGTAGAGGGTGCCGTCGACGTTCGGACCGACGCGATTGCCGTCGTCGTCGACCACGATGATCTCCATGTTCGGCATCGGCGGGCCGACGCTGCCGCCCTTGGCGAGCCACTGCTCGGAGTCGATGAGGGTGATGACCGAGCCCTCGGTGGATCCGTAGTACTCGCTGATCTTCGGGCCCCACCACTCGATGAGCGAGCGCTTCACCACCGGCGGGCACGGTGCCGCACCGTGCAGCACGGTCGTCATCGACGAACCGTCGTAGGAGCTCTTCACCTCGTCGGGCAGGTCGACCAGCCGCTTCATCTGCGTGGGCACGAGGTGCACGTTGGTGACCTCGTGGCGATCGATCAGTTCGAGTGCGTGGGCGCTGTCGTACTTGTGCTGCATCACCGTCGACGAACCCAACATCATCGGCATGAACGAAAAGGCCCACTGGGCCGAGTGGTACACGGGCCCGCACAGCAAGGTGACGCCGGGGTTCTCCACCATCGAGGAGAAGCCCGACACGATCAGTTGCCAGATCTCGGGGCCGGTGCCGTCCGGCATCGCGGTGAGTGAGCCGCGCACGCCCTTCGGGTTGCCGGTGGTGCCCGACGTGTAGAACATCGGGCCGCCGAACCTCTGGTCGGCCGGCTCGCCGACATCGGCGTCGGCGATGAAGGCGTCGAAGTTGGTGAAGCGTCCGCCCGACGGGGCGCCGGCGATGAGTGCCAGCT
>CBFCWZ010000350.1:0-3562 GCA_965601935.1 uncultured Ilumatobacteraceae bacterium | reverse complement strand
AGGTCGCCGCCAACATCCGCAGCATCCGCAAGCCCGAGCCGTACAAGGGCAAGGGCGTCCGCTACGCCGGCGAGCGCATCCTGCGCAAGGCCGGCAAGGCCGGAAAGAAGTAACGGAGCGCATCATGAGCAAAGTTGCACACGCACGACGCGAGAGCCGTCTTCGCCGCCACCGTCGTGTCCGCAAGAAGATCCACGGCACAGCGCAGCGTCCGCGTCTCGCCGTGTACAGGTCGAACAAGCACCTCACCGTCCAGGTGATCGACGACGACGAGGGCACGACCCTCGTCTCTGCGTCGACCACCGAGGCGGGCCAGCGCACCGAGGGTTCGGGCGGCAGCGTCGACGCGGCCGGCCGCGTCGGCAAGCTGGTCGCCGAGCGGGCCAAGGACGCAGGTATCGAGAAGGTCGTCTTCGACCGCGGTGGGTTCGCCTACCACGGCCGGATCGAAGCGGCGGCCGAGGCCGCTCGCGAAGCAGGACTGGAGTTCTGATGGCGTACGGAAGCAACCGTGACAACCGCGGGCGTGACAGCAACCGCGAAGAGAACAGCGATGGTCTGCGCGAGTCCCGCGTCATCACCATCAACCGCGTGGCCAAGGTCGTGAAGGGCGGTCGTCGTTTCTCGTTCACCGCGCTGGTCGTGATCGGTGACGGCAACGGCCGTGTCGGCCTGGGCTACGGCAAGGCCAAGGAAGTGCCCCTGGCCATCCAGAAGGGCACCGAAGAGGCCAAGCGGAACCTGTTCGAGGTCCCGATGGCCGGTGGCACCATCATCCACCCCGTCCTCGGCCAGACCGGCGGCGGCAGGGTCCTGATGAAGCCGGCTGCTGCCGGTACCGGTGTCATCGCCGGTGGCGCCGCCCGCGTCATCCTCGAAGAGGCCGGAGTCCACGACGTGCTCTGCAAGTCGCTCGGCTCGGCCAACCACATCAACGTCGCCCGCGCCACGATCCAGGGCCTCAAGTCGCTGCAGCGTCCCGACGAGGTCGCCGCCCGCCGCGGCCTGCCCGCCGAGGAGTTCGTGCCGAAGGGCCTGCTGAACGCCTACAACGAGCGCAAGAAGGCGCCGGCCGACGCCGCCGCCGGTGAGGCGTCGTGATGAGCGAGCTGACCGTCACCCAGATCAAGTCGTCGATCGGCACGAAGCCGAAGCACCGCGGTACGCTCCGCGCGCTCGGGCTCCGCAAGATCGGTGACACCAACACCCTGCCCGATCGGCCGGAGATCCGGGGCATGATCGCCCGGGTTCCCCACCTGATCGAAGTGAAAGAGAGCTGATGATGAAGGTCCACGACCTCACACCGGCCCCCGGGTCGAAGCAGGACGCCAAGCGCGTCGGGCGCGGTACGGGCGGCAAGGGCGGCAAGACCGCCGGTCGCGGTACCAAGGGCCAGCGCGCCCGTGGCACGGTTGCACGTGGCTTCGAAGGTGGCCAGATGCCCCTCAAGCAGCGGGTGCCGAAGCTGAAGGGCTTCAACAACCCGTTCCGCGTCGAGTACCAGGCCGTCAACCTGCACACCCTCGCCGACCTGGTCGCAGCCACCGGCGAGTCGAAGATCACCCCGGAGTTCCTCGCCTCGCACGGCATCCTGCACAAGGATTCGTTCGTGAAGGTGCTGGCCCGCGGTGAGATCTCGACTGCTGTCGAGCTCCACGTGCACGCCATCTCGAAAGCCGCCGAGGCTGCCATCACCGAGGCCGGCGGATCGGTCACACTGGTGCCGCTGCCGTTCAAGGAAGAAGGCAAGGCGGGGCGTCCTGCAGCGCAGGGCAACCAGTTCATGAACCGCTGAGCCTCCGGCTCGAACCCCCATCGACTCCGACCCCCGAAAGCGACACGCCACGTGCTCTCGAACCTGTTGAACATCTTCAAGGTCCACGACCTGCGCAACAAGCTGTTGTTCGTCGTGCTGATCGTGGCGGTGTATCGACTGGGTGTCGCCATCCGGGTGCCGGGCGTCGATCCCATCGCCATCGAGCAGCTGCGCGCCTCTGCCGACCAGCAGGGTGCGCTCGGCTTCCTCAACCTCTTCTCCGGCGGTGCGTTCGAGAGCTTCTCGATCTTCGCGCTGGGCATCATGCCCTACATCACGGCCAGCATCATCATGCAGGTCCTCGGCGTGGTCATCCCGAAGCTGGAGGAACTGCAGCAACAGGGCGCGGTCGGCCAACGCAAGATCACCCAGTACACGCGCTACGTCACGATCGGCTTGGCCACACTGCAGGCCACCGGTCTCACCTTCATCTTCGGCACCGGACGAGGTACGGCGTTCTTCTCCGCGGCCAGCGCGGCGCCCACCGTGCCGCTGCTGCCCGACGGGCTGTGGCCGCGTGGCTACCTCATCATCCCCACCCTCGTCGCCGGCACCGCGGTACTGATGTGGATGGGTGAGCTCATCTCGCAGCGCGGGATCGGCAACGGCATGTCGATGATCATCTTCGCCTCCGTCGTGGCCTCCCTGCCGGGCGGCTTCTGGGGGATCCTCCAGCTGAGCGGGATGTTCTGGTTCGTCGCCATGGTCCTCCTGACCGTGTTCATCATCGTGTCGGTGGTGTTCGTCGAGCTGGGCCAGAGACGCATTCCGGTCCAGTTCGCGAAGCGCGTCGTGGGCCGTCGGATGATGGGTGGCCAGAACACCTACATCCCACTGAAGGTCAACCAGTCGGGCGTCATCCCGATCATCTTCGCCAGCTCGATCCTGCTGCTGCCCGTCATCCTCACGAACGTGCTGGGCTCCGGCGAGGGCTGGCGTGGCGAGGTCACCGAGTTCGTCAACGAGTACATCGTGAACCCACAGAACCTGGTGTACATCACGATCTTCGCCCTGCTCATCGTGGCCTTCGCCTACTTCTACAACTCGATCGCCTTCGATCCCGTGCGCCAGGCCGACCAGTTGCGTCGCCAGGGCGGCTTCATCCCTGGGGTGCGGCCCGGCCCGCAGACCGAGCGCTACCTCGCCAAAGCGGTCAACCGGATCACGCTCCCGGGTGCCGTGTTCATCGCGATCATCGCGATCCTGCCCTACCTGCTCCTGTTGGTGGCGGGAGTCAACTCGTTCGGTTTCGCCGGTACGAGCGTCCTCATCTCGGTGGGTGTGGCCCTCGAGCTGATGCGCCAGATCGACAGCCAGTTGACGCTGCGCAACTACGAAGGGTTCCTGAAGTAGGCCCTCGATGATCCCTGGAGCCCGGCTGATCATCCTGGGGCGCCAGGGTGCCGGCAAGGGCACCCAGTGTGTGCGGCTCTCCCGTCACTTCGTCGTCCCGCACATCTCCACCGGTGACATGTTGCGCACCACGGTGCGTGAGGGCACCGAGTTGGGTGCGCTGGCGAAGGAGATCATGGACGCCGGTGGCCTCGTCCCCGACGAGATCATGATCGGGATCGTCCGTCAGCGTCTGGCCCTGGCCGACGCCGACACGCGTGGCTACATTCTCGACGGGTTCCCACGCACGATCGACCAGGCCAACGCCCTCGACGAGATCGCAGGTGAGAAGTCGATCGATGTCGTGCTCGACCTGAATGTTCCGCGCGAGATCGTGCTCGAGCGGATCTCGTC
>CBFCWZ010000349.1:0-3606 GCA_965601935.1 uncultured Ilumatobacteraceae bacterium | reverse complement strand
CCAAGAGTTACAGAAAGGCGTCGAGCGAACGCCGTAGACCGGGGGTGGCCAAGATCCGCTTGCACGCCAGCAGCACCCCCGGCATGAAGCTCTCGCGGTCGTAGCTGTCCTGCCGGATGGTCAGGGTCTGGCCGGTCGCTCCGAGGATCACTTCCTGGTGGGCAACCATGCCCTTCATCCGGACCCCGTGGACCCGGATCCCCTTCGGCCCGCGGCCGCCTCGGGCGCCCTCATAGACCTCGACCTCGGTGGGGTCGTCGGCGAAGTCGTCGTCGCGTGCTGCCGCCATTCGTTCGGCGGTGTGCACCGCGGTGCCCGACGGGGCGTCGATCTTGCGGTTGTGGTGCAGCTCGATCACCTCGGCGGTGTCGAACCACGGGGCCGCCATCTCGGCGAAGCGCATCATCAGCACGGCGGAGATGGCAAAGTTCGGTGCGATCACGCAGTTGGGGGCGTCGGCGGCGCCGAACGCCGACTCGAAGAGGGCCAGGTCGTCGTCGGTGAACCCCGTCGTCCCCACTACGGCGTGCATCCCGTGCATCGCCAACCAGGGCAGCGTCACCCTCGCCGCTTCCGCCACGGTGAAGTCCACAACGATCTCACATCCGGCGTCGGCCAGAGCGTGGAGTTCGGGGGCGATCTCCACGCCGGAGACCGCCTCCCCGACGCCACTCGCGTCGACGGCGGCGACGAGTTCGAGGTCGGGGTCGGCGGCCACCGCGGCACAGACGGTTCGACCCATCCGGCCTGCGGCTCCGACGACCCCGACTCGAATCATCTCAGATGGCTCAGCGATGCCGGCGACGGCCACCGCGACGGTTGCCACCGCCGCCGTTGCCGCCGCTGCTCTTGCGCTCCTGGCTCGGGCCGAGGTCGCCGAGTTCCTCGGCCAGCTCGGCGTCGAAGCTGTCCTCGAAGCTCACCTCGACCGGACCACCGGAGGCCGCCGGCGCGTCACCGTTGCCCGCGGAGGCGGGCGCCGCAGACCCTTCGGCCTGTTCGGGCATGTCGCCGACGGGGATGAGGCTGACCTTGCCCTTGTCGTCGATCTCGTCGACGCGCACCTCGATCGGGTCACCGAGCGTCAGGACGTCCTCCACGGCGTTGATCCGCTTGCCGCCGCCCAGCTTGGAGATGTGGACGAGGCCGTCGCGGCCCGGGAGGATGTTGACGAACGCACCGAACTTGGTGATGTTCACCACGCGGCCGGTGTAGGTCTTGCCGAGTTCGGCCTTCGGCGGGTCGACGATGGCCATGATCTGGGCCTTCGCCTCCTCCATCCGCCACGCCTCGACGGCACCGATGGTGACGATGCCCTGCACGCCGTCGTCGTCGACGCCGATGTCGGCGCCGGTCTCCTGCACGATCGTGTTGATGATCTTGCCCTTCGGGCCGATGACCTCACCGACCTTGTCGAGCGGGATGTGGATCGTGGTGATCTTCGGAGCGGTCTCGGCCACCTCGGAACGCGACTCGGGAATCGCTGCCGACATGACCTCGAGGATCTCCATGCGGGCCTCGCGGGCCTGCTGGAGGGCGTCCTTCAACACGTCGGCGGGGATGCCGTCGATCTTGGTGTCGAGCTGGAGCGCCGTGATGGCGTCCTCGGTGCCGGCCACCTTGAAGTCCATGTCGCCCATCGCGTCCTCCGCACCGAGGATGTCGGTGAGGGTGACGTACTTGCCGTCCTCGTGAATGAGGCCCATGGCGATGCCCGACACGTGGCCACGGGTGGGCACACCGGCGTCCATCAGCGAGAGGCTCGACGAGCAGACCGAACCCATCGACGTGGAGCCGTTCGACGACATGACCTCCGAGACGAGGCGCAACGTGTAGGCGAAGTCCTCCTGGTTGGGCACGACGGGCAGCACCGCGCGGGCGGCGAGGGCGCCGTGACCGATCTCGCGGCGCTTCGGCGAACCGACGCGGCCGGTCTCGCCGTTGGCCCACGGCGGCATGTTGTAGTGGTGCAGGTAGCGCTTCTCGTTGTTCGGCGAGAGCGAGTCGATCATCTGGTTCATGCGGGGCATGGCCAGGGTGAGGACGTTCAACACCTGGGTCTCGCCACGCTGGAACAGGCCGGAACCATGAGCGGTGGGCAGCACGCCCACCTCGGCCGACACCGAACGGAGGTCCTTCGGACCGCGGCCGTCGATGCGCACACCCTCGGCGAGCACCCGCTCACGCATGAGCTTCTTCATCAGGGAGCGGACGGCCTCCTTGACCATCTTCTCCTGGCCGGCGAACTCGCCGTCGTCGCCGCACAGCTGGGCAATGGCGTCGGACGCCACGGCGTCGGTGGCGGCATTGCGCTCGGCCTTGCCGGCGATGGCGATGGCGGGCTTCATGGCCTCGGTGCCCACGCGCTCGACGGCAGCGAAGATCTCCGGGGTGTAGTCGAGGACCGGGGTCCACTCCATCGGCTCGATCGGGCCGTGGGTGGCGATCACCGAGGCGACGAGCTGACGCTGGAGGGCGATCGACTCCTTGATCCACACCTTGCAGGCCTCGAGGCCGTCGGCCAGGACGTCCTCGGTGACCTTCTTGGCCCCGTCGGCGTAGTAGTAGAACGCGTTCTCGCTCCCACCGGCTTCGACCATCATCACGGCGACATCGCCGTCGTCGAGTTCACGACCGGCCACGACCAGCTCGAAGGTGCCGTTCTCGGCCTCTTCGTAGGTGGGGTGGGGAATCCACTCGCCCTCCTGGCTGTAGGCCATACGGACCGAACCGAGCGGGCCGTCGAAGGGGATGCCGGAGATCATCAGCGCGGCGGATGCGGCGTTGATGGACAGCACGTCGTGCTGGTTCTCCTGATCGGCGCCGAGGACCGTGGTGACGACCTGGGTCTCGTTGCGGAAGCCGTTGGGGAACGACGGGCGCAGCGGGCGGTCGGTGAGACGGCAGGTGAGGATGGCGTCCTCGGTGGGACGTCCTTCACGACGGAAGAACGAACCGGGGATTTTTCCTGCTGCGTACGCACGCTCTTCGACGTCGACCGTCAGCGGGAAGAAATCCATGCCCTCGCGCACCTTCTTGGCGGCGTTGGCGGTGGTCAGCACGCTCGTGCCACCGATCGACGCCACCACGGCGCCCATCGACTGCGGGGCAAACTTGCCCGTCTCGAACGTGAGTGTCTTGTCGGTCCCCGACACGGGACCGGACACGGAAATGGGATCAGCCACAAGGGCTCCTTTCGATGCACGCCACCCTGGCGCGCTCGTCTGTGGAGCGAAGTCAGCCGGTTCCCAGTTGGCAAGCCCGACACATGTTCGGATTCGGCAACCGGCAACCGACGCGATCGCTCTGTGGGCCGGACCTTCCGGCCACCGGTGATGCTACCGGCGCGACGACCGATCTGTCGGCCTCACCCGGCGCGGCGCTCGTGTTCGGCCTGCATCCACTGGATCGTCGATCGGAGTCCCTCTGCGAAATCGACCGGTTCGACGTCGCCGAACAGGGCACGGAGCCGCGTGTCGTCGGCCTGGCTGTGCGGCACGTCCCCCGCCCGCCGCTCGACGTGTTCTCGCGCCACCGGGTGCCCTAGTTCCTCCTCGATGGCGGCGAGCACCTGGAGCAGGCTGATGCGGCCACCGAAGGCCAGGT
>CBFCWZ010000348.1:0-3614 GCA_965601935.1 uncultured Ilumatobacteraceae bacterium | reverse complement strand
AGGGCGTGTCGGTGCCCGGCGGCGGTGCGAGCTCGCCGGCTTTCACGGCCTTGTTGTAACCCGTGACGTCGCGGTAACCGACCTCGGAGAGCAGGTCGTAACGGCGCTCCATCTCCTTCACTGCCCAGCCGAGGGCGTTGGCCGCCTTCTTCGGATTGGTGACCGGCTGGGTGAGCAGATGGGGCAGCCGCGAGTACTGGCCCATCTCGACCTGCTTGGGGTCGACGAGGATCAGCCTCACCTCGTCGGGCGTGGTGCGCATGAGCAGCGAGGTGATGACACAGTTGATGCCGCTCGACTTACCTGCGCCGGTGGCACCGGCGATGAGCAGGTGCGGTGTGGAGGCGATGTCGAGGAAAACGGGGCGCCCGGCGATGTCTTTGCCGATCGCCACTTCGAGCGGGTTCTTGGCCGCTGCGGCCTCGGGAGAGTTGAGCAGGTCGCCCAACGCCACCAGTTGGCGCTGATGGTTGGGCACCTCGACACCGATCGCCGAGCGACCCGGGATGGGGGCGAGGATGCGTACGTCGGCGGCCGCGAGCGCGTAGGCGATGTCCTTCTGCAGGCTGGTGACCTTGGCCACCTTGACCCCAGGGCCCAACTCGAGTTCGTAGCGCGTGACCGTGGGGCCGGCGGTGAAACCGACGAGCGTGGTGGCGACATTGTGGGAGGCCAGGGATTCCTGGAGGGCCATTCCTCGTGCCTCGATGGCCTTCTCGTCGACCTTCTGGCTCCGCGGGCGGTCGAGGTAGTTGAGCGGTGGAAGGGTCCACTCCCCGACGGTGGCCCCGTCGATGGGCATCGGCGCCGGTGCCGCCGCCTTCCGCGAACGGCGCTTCTTCGGGGGTTCCTCCTCGAAGCTGTCGCCGTCGGACTCGAAGTCGTAGACCTTGTTGCCCGAGGTCTCGCGGCTCGGGACGTCGAGAACGGTGGTGGCATCGCCCGGCAGTTCGTCGTGCGCCTCACGGTCGCTCGACAACGTGGACAGGTTGCTCATCCCGCGCTTGGTGGCGCGGCCGAGTGGCACCAGCACGGCGTTCAGGAAACCGCCCGTGTTGGAGGCCATGGTGCGCAGGGAGGTCTGGGTGACGAGCAGGGCCGAGCCGATCAGCACGAGGACGAGCACGACGACGGTCCCTGCGTCGGCCACGAGTGCCATCAGCGGTTCGGCCACGAGTGCGCCGAGCCAGCCACCGGCATCGCCGAGGTCGTCGGGGTCGGCGGTGATTCCCTCGGGCCCGCGGGCCACGTGGAGCAGGCCGAGTGCGGAGAGGAACATGAGCGCCCACCCGAGAGCGACGCGCACCGGGCTGGAGCTGCGTCCCCGCCGGACGAGGGCGACCCCGGAGCCGACCAGGATGACCGGCACTGCGTAGCGCCCGAGGCCGGTGAACCAACCGATGAGGGTCTCGACGCCACGACCGAGCGGACCGGCCAGGTTGAGGTAGATGGCGAGACCGAGCAGGACGCCCGCACCGATCAGCCCGAGGCCGAAGAACTCGTGCTGGCGCCCGTCGACGCCCTCCATCACCTCGTCGGCGGCGCGGCGGGAACGGGACATCTCGGGCGGAGTCTGGTCGCGCACAGAGCCATCCGTGTGGCGGCGGGAATTCTTGGAGGGTCCGTGGGTGCGCGAACTTCTGCGCCCGGCGGCCTTCTTCTTCGAGGGGCCCCAGGTGGTCATGACGTTCACAACCGTACCAACGGGATGTGACGAAGTCGGGGCAATCCGGGTCCGAATCGTCCGACGGACCGGCAGATCGCCCCAGCTCAGAGGTATCGCGATCCCTTCGACGCGACCTCCTCGAAACCGGCCGTCAGAGCGGGGTGACGGAGAGGATCTCCCCCTCCGAGGACACGACGACGTCCAGCACTCCCCCTGCCTCGGAGCGCACCGAGACCACGAAGCGCACCGCTCCGTCCGGGCCGCCCTCCACCGAGAGCGCATCGATGGTGGCGTCCGGGAGTTCCTCGGCCAGCTTCGACAGGATCATGGCGTCGTCGAAGTCGATCGCCGCGGCGGCGAACGTGTTGCCGCCGGCGCCGGTCAGAGCGGGACCGGGAGGTTCCAGCTGACCATCGACGTAGAGGTAGGGAACGGCCTCGGTGGCGTCGTTCTCGGCGACGAACACGTTCGTGAGCTGGGCATTCGCGGTGACCTCGAAGTACTGCTGGGGCGCCCCGAGC
Source organism: uncultured Ilumatobacteraceae bacterium (assembly GCA_965601935.1). Taxonomy (GTDB): domain Bacteria; phylum Actinomycetota; class Acidimicrobiia; order Acidimicrobiales; family Ilumatobacteraceae; genus CBFCWZ01. Next base: position 1,427 of record CBFCWZ010000348.1, on the reverse strand, counting down.
TCCTCTTCCACCGCCGCGACGGCGGCCGTGATGTCGCCGACCCAATCCGGTCCTGTGACGGTGTCCCCGTCGTCCCCGCCGCAGGCGAGGGGAATGGAAGCGAGGAGTACGAGAGCAACGAGTCGCCGGAGGGGCGGACGGGTCACGCTTCCATCACGACGGGCACGATCATCGGCCGTCGCCTGGTCCGCTCGCTGACGAACCTCCCTGTCGCCCGCCGGGCCTCGCGTTCGAGCCCCTCGACATCGCGCATGCCGTCGCCGAGCGCCTTCTCGACCGCATCGGCCACCGTGTCGCAGGCCTCGTCGAGCAGATCCTCGGCCTCGGGCGCATAGACCCACCCGCGGGTGATGATCTCCGGACCGGTGAGCACCTTGCCGGTCTGGATGTCGACCGTCACGACCACCACGACGACACCTTCCTCGGCCAGCTTCTGGCGGTCGCGCAGGACGCCACGCCCCACGTCGCCGACGATGCCGTCCACGTAGAGATAGCCCGACGGCACGCGGCCGACCGCGTCGAGCCCTGCGTCGTCGAGTTCGATCACGTCGCCGTCCTCGCAGAGCAGGACGTGGTCGCGCTGGACTCCCATCAGCTCGCCGAGGCGGGCGTTGGCCACCATGTGGCGGTACTCGCCGTGGATGGGGACGAACCACTCCGGGTTCACGATCGACAGGTAGGTCTTGATGTCGTCGGCCTGGGCGTGGCCCGTGGCGTGGACGTCCATCACTCCGGAGTGGACGACGTCGGCACCGAGCCGCAGCAGGCCGTCCATCACCTTGTTGACGTTGCTCTCGTTGCCGGGGATGGCGTGGCTCGAGAGGACCACCACGTCCTTCTCGGTCAGCTCGAGCCACTTGTTCTCGCCACGGGCCATCAGGCCGAGCGCGGACATCGGCTCGCCCTGCGAACCGGTGGAGATGATGCACACCTTGCCGGGGTCGTGGCGGTCGATCTCCTCGATGTCGATGAGGGACGACTCGGGGATGTCGAGCACACCGAGGTCGCGACCGAGACGGACGTTCTTCTTCATGCTCAGCCCGAGCGTTGCCACCATGCGCCCGTCGGCGATGGCCGCCGAGGCGATCTGCTGGATGCGGTGGAGGTGGCTGGCGAAGCTGGCCGTGACGATGCGCCGACCGCGGAACTTGGCGAAGAGGGTGTAGAGGACGTCGCCGACCGAGGTCTCGCTCGGGGCGAAGCCGCTCTCCTCTGCGTTGGTGGAGTCGGCGAGAAGGAGGCGGACGCCGGACTCCTTCGCGATCTGCCCGATGCGGGCGAGATCGGTCCGGCGCTGGTCGACCGGGGTCAGGTCGATCTTGTAGTCGCCCGAATGGAGGACGACACCCTGCGCCGTGTGCACCGCGATGGCATGGGCGTGGGGCACCGAGTGGGTGACGGGGATGAACTCGACGTCGATGGCGCCG
>CBFCWZ010000347.1:0-3616 GCA_965601935.1 uncultured Ilumatobacteraceae bacterium | reverse complement strand
CTGAAGCGGTGTCTGACACCATCCGCGCGCGGCGAGGTGACAAAATGTCCGGCGTGCGGAACAAGACCACCTCGATCAAGCGGCCGGAGAACCGGTCCGCGGCCGACGACGGTCGATCGCACGTGGGTGACTTCACACGCGGGATCCCGGTCGAACAGCGCATCTCGCGCCGGCCACGCCTGGCGATGTTCACCGGCATCTTCGTGCTGCTCGTGGTGGTCGTGGCAATGGTCGCCATCTTCATCCTGCCCATCAACACGTGGCGCGAGCAGGACAGCGTCCTGGTGGAGCGCCAGCAGCAACTCGACAAGCTCGCCGCGGTGAACGGCGAGCTGGAAGCCCTCGACGACAGGCTCGACACCGACGACGGCGTACGCGAGGCAGCCGGCGTGGAGATCAACTACGTCGATCCGGGCGAGAAGCAGATCGTCGTGATCGACGAGGTCGCGCTGCCGCGCAACCTGCCCAACGGCTGGCCGTACAACATCAGTGAGCAGATCCTCGAGATCCGCCGCGCCGAACCGGTCGCCGCCGACTGAGCGACCGAACCCCGCCCGGCTGAGCCCGCGGCACTCTCCGCCGAACCGGTTGCCGCAACCAAGGATTGAACCCCGCCCGGCTGAGCCCGCGGCACTCTCCGCCGACTAGGTTCGCCTCCGACAACCGACCGTCATCTGACCCTGGCCGAATCGCGGCGTGGGTCGACACAGCCAGAAGGGGATCTCGTGGCAGGCAGCATTCTCGGAAACCGGGTACAGCGCAAGGAAGACCCGAAGTTCCTGACCACCGGGGGCGTCTACCTCGACGACATGGAGGACGAGCGCCTCGAGGGCGCGGCCTATGTGCACTATGTGCGCTCCCCCATCGCCCACGGAACGCTCAACTCGGTCGAGATCGACGACGCCAAGGAGATGCCGGGCGTCATCGCCGTCTTCACCGCCGCCGACCTCGAACTGGAGGCCGTCCCGTCGGCGTTCAACCCGATGGCCGCAGCCGGCCACCTCGCCATCGACAAGGTGCGCTGGGTCGGTGAACCGATCGCCGCCGTGGTCGCCGAGACCCGCCTCCAGGCCGCCGATGCGGCGAACATGGTCTACGCCGACATCGACGACCTGCCCGCTCTCATCGACATGGAGCAGGCGATGGCGTCCGAGACCCTCATCTACGAGGGCGCCGGTTCGAACGTCGTGTTCGACACCACCGCGCTCGGCATGCCCGAGAACAGCGCGGCGGAGGAGTACTTCGCCGACTGCGAGGTCACCGTGAGCGGCCGTTACCTCAACCAGCGCGTGGCACCCTGCCCGCTCGAAGTGCGCAGCGCCGCGGCCGCCTGGGTCGACGGTCGGCTCGTGGAGTGGCTCTCCACGCAGCACGCCCAGGGCGCGAAGGCCGGCATCGTCGCCGCCAACGGCGGTGAGGACGACAAGGTCCGCCTGATCACACCCGAGGTTGGTGGTGGCTTCGGAGCGAAGATCGACCCCACCGGCGAGGAGATCCTGCTCGGTCCGATCGCCGCCAAGATCGGCCGCCCGGTGCGCTGGCAGGAGTCGCGCAGCGAGTCGATGGTGGGAATGCGCCACGGCCGGGCCCAGCTGCAGTACGTCACGATCGGCGGTACCCGCGACGGTGACGTCACCCACTACCAGCTCCACGCCATCCAGGACGCGGGTGCACAGGTGGCGATGGGCGCGATCCTCGCCCCGTTCATGACCCGCCCGATGGCCGTCGGGGTGTACGACATCCCCAACGCCGAGGCCCGTACCACGTCCGTCGTGACCAACACCACCCCCATCACCGCCTACCGCGGCGCCGGACGCCCGGAGGCCACGGCCGCCATCGAGCGGGCGATGGACATGTTCGCCGCCGAGATCGGGATGGACCCCGCCGAGGTGCGCCGCAAGAACCTGATCCCGAAGTTCGACCAGCCGTACACCACCACGATGGGCCAGACCTACGACGTGGGCGACTACGAGCCCTCGCTCGACAAGGCGATGGAGGCGATCGGCTACGCCGACCTGCGCGCCGAACAGGCCGCCCGCCGCGAGTCCGGCGACCCGGTCCAGATCGGCATCGGGGTCTCGGTCTACGTCGAGATCACCGGTGGTGTTCCGCCGATGGGCGACAACGCCAAGATCGACGTCCACGACGACGGCAGCGCCACGGTCTACACCGGCACCTCGCCCCACGGTCAGGGCCACGACACCGCCTGGTCGATGATCACCTCCGAGCAGACCGGCATCCCGATGGACAAGATCACTCTCGTCTGGGGCGACACCGACCTCGTCCCCGAGGGTGGCGGAACCATGGGTTCGCGTTCGTTGCAGCACGGCGGCGTCGCCGTCCACGAGGCCGCCGAGATCCTCGTCGAGAAGGCCCGCAAGCAGGCCGCCTCGCTGCTCGAGGCCGACGAGGCCGACGTGGTGCTCGACAAGGACACCGGCGCCTTCCACGTCACCGGCACCCCCGCGATGTCGAAGACCTGGGCCGACCTGGCCGTGGCGGCCAAGAGTTCGGGCGACCCGCTGCTCGTCGCACACAACTTCACCGCCGCCCAGGCGTCGTTCCCCTTCGGTGCACACGTCGCCGTGGTCGAAGTCGACACCGACACAGGTCAGGTCCGCCACGTGCGCCACATGGCGTGCGACGACGCCGGCACGATGCTCAACCCGCTCCTGCTCGAGGGCCAGGAGCACGGCGGCATCGCCCAGGGAGCAGCCCAGGCGCTCGTCGAAGAGGTGCGCTACGACGACGACGGCAACCCGATCACGTCGAACCTCGCCGACTACGGGATGATCTCGGCGGCCGAACTGCCGAGCTTCGAGATCGTCCACATGGAGACGCCCACCTTCCTCAACCCGCTGGGCGCGAAGGGCATCGGCGAGTCGGGCACGATCGGCTCCACCCCGGCCATCCAGTCGGCCGTCGTCGACGCCGTGAGCCACCTGGGTGTGACCCACATCGACATGCCTGCCACCTCCGAGCGGGTGTGGCAGGCCATCCAGGCCGCCTCCAACTGACCGTCCGGCATCCTCCAGCTGAGGGAGCGAACATGACTGACACTGTCGAACCGACGACCGAGACCTCGACCGGGCGGGCGACGTTCCGTTCGTTCGAGGAGTCCACTGCGGAGGACTGGGCGATCATCGCCCCTCAGCTCGCCATCACGCAGGGCATGGTCGCCGACCGGGTGATCAACCTGATGCGTGACCTGAAGCAGGACCACGGCGGGTTCCCCGTCGACCGGCTGGAGCACTCGTTGCAGACCGCCACCCGCGCCGAGCGCGACGGCCGCGACGACGAGTACGTGCTGTGCGCCCTGCTCCACGACATCGGCGACACGCTGAGCCCGTACAACCACCCCGAGATCGCGGCGGCGATCCTGAAGCCGTTCGTGTCCGCGGCCAACCATTTCATGGTCCAGCGCCACGGCGAGTTCCAGGGCTACTACTTCTGGCACCACCTGGGCATGGACAAAGATGCCCGTGACCAATGGGCCGACTCGCCCTACTTCGACCACACCGCCGAGTTCTGCGCCAAGTACGACCAGACCGCGTTCGACCCCGACTACCGGTCGAACCCCCTCGAACACTACGAACCCCTCATCCGCGACACCCTC
>CBFCWZ010000346.1:0-3672 GCA_965601935.1 uncultured Ilumatobacteraceae bacterium | reverse complement strand
CTGGGCATTGGTGCGGTAGAGCACGGCGATGTCGCGCCAGTTGGCGTCGGCGTCGCGCTGCAACTGTCGGGCCATGGACGCCACCCACGTGGCCTCGTCACCCTCGTCCTCGGCGTGGTAGCGGGTGATGGTGTCGCCGGAACCGGTGTCGGTCCACAGCGACTTCGGACGACGCTCGGTGTTGTTGTCGATGACGGCGTTCGCCGCGTCGAGGATGGTCTGCGTGCTCCGGTAGTTCTGGTCGAGCACCACCGTGGTGACGTCGGGGAACGCATCCTCGAACTGCAAGATGTTCCTGAAGTCGGCCCCGCGGAACTTGTAGACGCTGTTGTGCACGAGGAGCCCGTTGGCCCCATAGGTGTGAGTGGGCGTGACCTCGAGGTCGTAGACCGGCCCGGCGTACCTCACCTCTTCCACGGATTCGATCGAGCTGGCGACCCACTCGCCGTCTTCCTCGACGAGCACCTCCATACCGGTGTGGAGATGCGACGCCGGCGTCAGTTCGTACACCGTTCCGTCGTGCATCATCCGACGCCGAATGCCGAGTCCACCGGCCGCGGCGACCCGCTTCGCGTCGTCGAGCGCCTCCGTGTAGTCCTTCCACGAGGTCTCGTAGCGAACCGAGTTCTCTGTCGCCCACGAGACCCGGTGAAGCGGGTCCTCGGCTGCATCGCCGACGAACATCGTCAGGTCCACGGTGCTGCGTGACCCGGCTCGGCGTTCGTCGGAGCGAGCGGGAAGAAGGTGAATCGGGGTCGCAACGACGGACCGCCCCGCCGTACGGATGCGAACGACCTGGCCCTCGAAGTGCCCCTCCTTGACGAACGAGACCTTGCCGGTGGCAAATGGCGCCGATCCATCAGCCCCGAGGAGCAGGGCTCCGGTTGTGACCTGCTCGATCGGGATGGTGCCGTCGGGTGTCGAGATGAGTGTTCCGGGGAGGAGGCACTGGTCGGTGTCGCCGACGACTGCGACGTTCTGGTGGCCTCCGGCGAGGAGGAGGACGATCTCGTTCTGGGCCTGGTTCGTGTCCTGGTACTCGTCGACGAGGATGTGCTCGAACCGCTCGCGGTAGTGCTCGAGCACGTCGGGGTGCTCGCGGAACAGACGGACCGTGTTGGTGAGCAGGTCGTCGAAGTCCATCGCCCCGGCCTTGAGGAGGCGGGCCTGGTACTCGGCGAACACCTCGGCCTGCTTGCGTTCGAAGATGTTGGAGGCACGCTCGGCCGCTGCCGCAGGGTCGAGGAGTTCGTTCTTCCAGAGGCTGATGACGCCGTGCACGCCACGGGGGGTGAAGCGTTTCGAGTCGAGGCCGAGATCGCGGATGCAGTAGCTCGTGAGGCGAACTGCGTCGGCCTGGTCGTAGATCGAGAACTGGCGGGGATACCCGAGTGCCTCACCGTTGGCCCGCAGGATGCGGACGCACGCCGAGTGGAACGTGGACACCCACATGGTGCGCACGACAGGACCGATCAGGTCGGCCACCCGCTCGCGCATCTCGGCGGCCGCCTTGTTGGTGAAGGTGATGGCGAGGATCCTCGACGGGTGCACACCCTCGTGGATGAGATGGGCGATCCGGTGGGTCAGGACCCGGGTCTTGCCCGAACCTGCGCCGGCGACAACCAGCAACGGCCCGCCGGGGTGCACGACCGCATCGAGCTGGTCGGGATTGAGCCCTTCGGCGAACGGGGACGGACCACGCCGGGCCGCGGCGGCATCGGCTGCCTCCACCGGGTGGGGGATGTCGTCGGCGAAGAGCTGTTCGTCGGTCATGTCGCGGCCAACTCTAGGGAGGGGGTGCCGCGATCCTCACGCCGATCAAGGCGTTCCGGACGCGACGAAGGGGCGGGCACAGGGCCCGCCCCTTCGTCAACGGGGAAGAGGGATGGAGGGGTGGAGGCGGGAGATCAGCCCTCTTCGTCCGCGGAACCTACGTCGGCGGGGCCGCCCCACCGGCCGGGACCGCGGGGGCTTCCGACATCGCCGCGTTCGAACTCGCCGTTGACCATGTCGGTGACCCGCTCGACCATCTCGGCCTCGCGCTCGGCGGCATCCTCTTCGGAGATCCTGCCGTCGGCGACGGCATCGTCGAGCCTCGTCTGGGCCTCGGCGACGAGTGCGTCGATCAATGCCTGCGGGTCGGCGGCCAGGTCGGCGAGGGTGCTTCCGTCGGCCAACGCCTCACGGATCTCGGCGGCTTCCATGCCGAGGGCCTGCTCGATGACCTCGAAGTTGCCGAAGCCCCCGCCGCGCGAGCCCATGTGGCCCTTGCCGCCCATCCGGCCGAACCTGCCCTCGGCCTCGTCGACGAGGAAGTCGGCGACGTCGTCGGCCTGGTCTGCGCCGATCGTGTCGTCGTCGACGAGCGGCTGGAGGGCATCCCGCAGACGCTCGACGGCGGCGGCGCGCCGGTCCTCGGTGACGGTCTCGTCGGCCGACTCCGGGTCGGTCCCGGTGTCGCCGTCCTCCTGCTGGACGACCGAGGGCGAGGCCGCTCCGGTCACACCGGGGATTCCGAAGACCATTCCTGCGGCAGCACCGCCGAGGAGTCCGGCGGTGAGGCCTGCGGCAACTGCCTTCTTGTTGGTCGTCTTCGTCATGTCGAGGTTTCTCCTTCGAGTCGTTCTGTGGGACACGGTCGAGACTGCGCCTCCCAGGTGAGGATGAAACCTGACGAGGGTAAGACGGCGGTGAGACTGCCTCCTCGCGTCAGGCGAGCAGGAATCGGATGCCGATGTCGGACCCACCACCGTCACGGGACTCGATCGTCAACGTTCCGTCGTGAGAGCTGACGATGTCGTGGACGATCGAGAGCCCGAGCCCAGAACCCGGCTTGGCGCGGGCGGCCTCGGTGCGGTGGAACCGTTCGACCACGAGGGAGCGCTCACCCTCGGGGATCCCGGGGCCACGGTCGAGCACTCGAACCGACCCGCCGGCGACGACGACGTCGATCGTTTCGCCCGTCTCGTCGAACTTGCAGGCGTTGTCCACCAGGTTCGCGACCGCTCGGTCCGTCCCGTGGGGCGGAGCCATCACCTCCGGATCGCTCTCGACGACGACGGCGACCTCGCGATCCCGACGCCGGGCCACCCGTCGAGCGGCCTGGTCGGCGATCGGCGCGAGGTGAAGCCGCTCGGCGGCCTCCTCGCGCAGCTGGCCCGAGGCGGCCGCCACGAGCTCGTCGACGAGGGTGGAGAGCTCGGTGACCTCGCCATCCAGATCGGTGAGGATCTGTTCCCGTGTCTCGCCCGGGATCTCGGCATGCCGACGCAGCACCGCGAGGTTCGTGCGCAGGCTCGTCAGCGGAGTGCGGAGTTCGTGGCCGGCATCCTGCACGAGACGCTGTTGGCTGGCTCGGGAGCGGGAGAGTGCGTCGAGCATCGAACGGAATGCCGCAGTGAGCCGTCCCACCTCGTCACTTCCCGCCGCCGGGAGATCGACCTCGAGGTCTCCGGACCGTTCCACCTTCTCGGCTGCTCCGGTCAATCTCCGGAGTGGGCGCGCCACCGAGCCGGCGATGAGCCAGCCGACCAGCGCCGCACCCACCGCGACCAGGAGCACGAGCAGCACGGTGCGCGCCCTCAGGTCGTCGAGGACCGCATCGGTCTCGTCGAGGGAGCGGATGATCTGGAGGGCGCCGTCTTCGAGCCCGACGGTGAGCACCCGGAACTG
>CBFCWZ010000345.1:0-3684 GCA_965601935.1 uncultured Ilumatobacteraceae bacterium | reverse complement strand
AGTTCAACTCCGACTACCGCGGCGTGATCATCGACGACCATCGCATCTACGAGGAGGTGCGCGACTACGTCGCCGCCTTCAACCCCGAGCTGGCCGACCGCATCGAGTACTACGACGCCGAGAAAGAGGGGCTCTCGCTCTTCGAGCGGCACCACATCCACGAGCAGGTGCACAAGGCGCTCGATCGCAAGGTCTGGCTGCCGTCTGGTGGTTCGCTCATCATCGAGCACACCGAGGCACTCACGGTCATCGACGTCAACACGGGCAAGAACGTCGGCAAGTCGAACCTCGAGGAGACGGTCTTCCACAACAACATGGAGGCCGCCGAGGAGATCGCCAAACAGCTCCGTCTGCGGGACATCGGCGGCATCATCGTCATCGACTTCATCGACATGGAGATCAAGGCCAACCGGGCCAAGGTGGTCGAGGTCTTCCGCGACGCCCTCGCGCGTGACAAGACCCGTTCCCAGGTGTTCGACATCTCCGAACTGGGCCTGGTCGAGATGACCCGCAAGCGGATCGGAGAGGGCTTGCTGAACGAGTACTCCGACATGTGTCCCGATTGTGAGGGTCGAGGTGTCGTGGTCGACTATTCGATGTTGGAGTGACCCGGGCAGCGAGGCCCACACGCGATGCCACGGCCATGACCACGTGCTGACGAGGGAGGTGTGATGCAGATCGAAATCACCGACGACGCCCGCCGCGTCCTCGAGAAGAGGGGCGGCACGATGTCGATCGACCTCATCCGTCCCACCGGTTGAGGCAAGGTCGCCGAGGTGTCGGTCGACACCAACGTCAAGGGAAAGAACCTCGCTCCGTACCGCAAGCTGCGCGCGGAGGGGGTGCAGATCCACATCACGCCGTCACTCGTCGGGCTGGCCGAGTCGATGCGCGTGGTTGCCAAGGGCCCGCTCGGGAAGTCGCTCAAGGTCGAGTTCCAGCCCATCACCGGCCAGGCGTGCGACGACGGCTCCTGCGAGATCTGAGGCGCCGAGCCGAAGCTGCAACAGGAACCTGCAACAGGTGTCTGACACCTGTTGCAGGTCGGGGCGTAGGGTCTGGGGATGGCTGATCTGCTGGCTCTGTCGTCACGTCTCATCGACTCCGGGGTGCTCGACGAGATGCCCAACCGGGTCACGAACGAGCTCAGTGAGATCGCCGACGGACTTGCCGTCGTCGAGTCGTTCAGCCACTCGGTGGTACTCGACTCCGGCGATGGACTGGTGGCCTTCGATGCCTCCCACTCGCTCACCGGTCAGCCCGTCGTCGAGGCGATCCAGGGCTGGCGCAGCGACCCGGTCCGACAGCTCGTCTACACCCACGGTCACGCCGATCACGTCGGCGGAAGCGTGAACTTCGCCGCCGCCTACGACGAGATGTCCGTGGTCGGCCACCGGAACGTGAAGCGGCGCTTCGACCGCTACCGTTACACGAACGGGTGGAACGTCGCGATCAACGCCCGTCAGTTCGGCGGCGTGCGGGGCGAGTTCGGGATGGGTGGGCAGTCCGACTTCATCCCCGCCGACACGCGAGAGCCCGACCTCGTGGTCGACGACGCGGAGACTCTGTCGGTCGGGGATCTCGAGATCCGACTCCACCACGCCAGAGGGGAGACGGACGACCACCTGTGGGGGTGGATCCCCGACAAGAAGTGGCTGTTCGTCGGCGACTTCGTGATCTGGATGTTCCCCAACGCCGGCAACCCGCAGAAGGTACAGCGGTGGCCGATCGAATGGGCGCGAGCACTGCGCACGATGGCGTCACAGGGTGCCGAGTTGATGATGCCGGCGCACGGCCTGCCCGTGGAGGGCGTTGAGCGAGTGCGCAACGTGCTCACCGACATCGCCGATGCGCTCGATCTGATCGTCGACCAGACGGTCGAGATGATGAACGGGGGAGCGGTGCTCGACGAGGTGGTGCACACCGTGAAGGTGCCCGACGAACTGCTCGGCAAGCCGTACCTCATGCCGTTCTACGACGAGCCGGAGTTCGTCATCCGGAACGTGTGGCGACAGTTCGGTGGCTGGTGGGACGGTGCCCCGAGCCGGCTCAAGCCGTCGCCCGACGCCGAGTTGGGGGCCGCGGTGGCCGAACTGGTCGGCGGTGCGGGTGTCCTGGCCGATCGGTCCGCCGAGGCCTCAGCGGCCGGCGACCACCGGTTGGCATCGCACCTTGCCGACCTGGCCGGGTGGGCAGCCCCCGACGACCGCGCCGTCCACCGTGTTCGCGCCGACGTGTACTGGGCGCGCCGTCAGGCCGAATCGTCGCTCATGGCGAAGGGGATCTTCAGTGGTGCGGCCCGTGAATCCGAGGCGATCGCCGATCCCGAGAAGGCACCGACGGGCACCGCCCGGAGCCCTGAGGCGCCGCGTTCGCCAGGCTCGTCGCCCACCTGATTTCCCGGTGGTTCCGGGCTGATGTGCCGCTAGCGTTGTCTCTCGCTATGTACGCAGTCATCGCTTCGGGCGGCAAGCAGGAAAAGGTCGCCGAAGGCGAGCAGGTCAAGGTCGAGCTGCTCGACGCCGACGAGGGCAGTGATGTGTCACTGACCCCCGTGATGGTCGTCGACGGCGACACCGTGCTCGCCACGCCAGAAGAACTCAGTGGCGCGTCCGTCACCGGCCGGGTCGTGGGAACCGCCAAGGGCCCCAAGATCAACGGCTTCACCTACAAGCGTCGCACCAACAACCGGCGCCGCTACGGACACCGCCAGCAGTACCACGTGGTCGAGATCACCTCGATCACCCGCTGATCGAAAGGACCGGAACGTCATGTCCAAGACCAAAGGTGGCGGCTCAACTCGCAACGGCCGCGATTCCAACGCCCAGCGCCTCGGCGTGAAGGTGTTCGACGGCCAGACCGTGACCGCCGGCTCCATCATCGTGCGCCAGCGCGGCACCAAGTTCCACCCCGGCAAGAACGTCGGTCGTGGTGGTGACGATTCGCTGTTCGCCCTGTCCGACGGTGCGGTGAAGTTCGGCTCGCGCAAGGGCCGCAAGGTCGTCGACATCGTCGCCTGAACCGGCACCCCGCCCCACGGGGCAGCAGAACGTAGAAGAGGCCCGGGCACTGCCCGGGCCTCTTCGCGTCGTCAGGTGAGCCGCGTTCGTGAACAGACCTGCACGGCCTCTGCAGGATGGCTCAGCAGTCGCTCGTTCCGACCCCGGGCGCCTGGTCTCTGAGGTGCAGGCGCCCGGATGGCCGGATCGTCAGCCGGCGAGGCCGGCTTCGAGTTCGTCGACGGCGCTGTTCAGCGCAGCCGGCATGAGGTCGCCGTACTGGGCGAAGTAGTCGCGGATCTGGGGGATCGCACTCTGCCAGCCGGCGGTGTCGACCTTGAGGATCTCGTCGAGGTCGGCCTCGGCGATCGACAGTCCCTCGGTGTCGAGAGCATCCTTGGTCGGCAGGAGGCCGATCGGCGTCTCGACTGCGTCGGCGTCACCGTCGACCCGTTCGAACACCCACTTGAGGACACGGCTGTTCTCGCCGAAGCCGGGCCACAGGAAGCGGCCGTCCTCGTCGCGGCGGAACCAGTTGACGAAGAAGATCTTCGGCAGATTGGCCTCGTCGGTGCGCCCCTTCATGGAGAGCCAGTGGGCGAAGTAGTGGGCGTAGTTGTAGCCGCAGAAGGGCAGCATCGCCATCGGGTCGAAGCGGAGGGCGCCGACAGCGCCCTGCTGGGCG
>CBFCWZ010000344.1:0-3684 GCA_965601935.1 uncultured Ilumatobacteraceae bacterium | reverse complement strand
CCAGTGGACGACGCCGTTGGGCATGATCCAGGTGATCACCCGGTTGTGGTCCATCAGCAGGATCCAGCCGCCCTCGTGTGCCCGGTGATGGTGGGTGTCGCAGAGCGGGATCAGGTTGACCAGGTCAGTCGGACCTCGATCACGGGTCCAGAACCGGACGTGATGGATCCGGCACTTGTGGAACGGCACATGGCAGTTCTCGTCGCCGCCACAGCTGGCGTACATTGTGGCCAGCTGTCTTTTCTGATCCGGGGTGGCGGTGCGGGAGCCGCGGCCCATGTCCCGGACCATGCCGTTGCTGTCCATCACCGCCGGGAGGATCTTGGCCTCGCAGGCCAGGCGACGAACCGTTTCGATCGGCATCGGCACCCCGTCCTCGGTCTCGCACAACACGTCGATCGACTCCAGATCGCCGGCCAGCCCTTCCAGGCCGACGTGGACGACGATCTCGGGGAGCATCGGTCCTTCATCGCCGGTGCGGGTGACCGCCGTGACGAACGCCTCGGCCAGCAGCTGGGTGTGCGGGGTGTGGGCGCCTCCCTCGTCCTGTTCTTCGGAGCGAAGCCGCATCAGTTCGGCGTGGATCTTGCGGTCGACGCGCGACCCGCGTACCGGGTCGAGCGAGATCCGGAACTCGTGCATCCCCGTGTCGTTGTCGCGCCAGCTGCGTACGTTCGACCGGGCACGCTGCCGCTCCAGTTCTTTGTCGGGGTGCGCGTTGTCGGCCTCGGCGATGATCTGCTTGGCCAGCCGGCGGCAGCGGCGCCGGAACGATTCCACCGACTCACGTGCCGCGTGAGCCAGCAGTTCGGGCTCATGAGCCACGAACTCGGGGAGCAGTGGCGGTTCGTGGGCCAGCATCTTGCGGGCCATGGTGAGCGCGTCGAGGTGTTCAGGCGACACCTCCCCGTTGTTCAGAGCCGATTCGAAGCCCGGCAGAGCACCGGCGGATTCTTCACGGTCGGCAGCGTTCTGTGCCGACCGCTCGCCGCGTCCGCCCTTGTTGCGCAACGACGATTCCGGGTCGGGAGACTGCCCCTGCTCGCTCAGCTCGCGCAACCGTCGGGTACCCGCCATTTCACGTCCGGCGAGCCACGACTTCAGCTTGGTGACCTGCTCGAGGAAGGCGTCCACCTGCCCGCGATCCATCTCTTTGGGCTCTGCTGCGTCGAGCCGACGCAGCAGAGCCTCTCGATCTTCGGGAGTCATTCAGTTGTTCCTCTCATCCACGATTCGGACAGGAGGGAGTCGGCACCCACCATCATGACCAAGGGCTGTCACAACCTCGCGACGAAGACGACCCACCGTGCCCGATCGGTCGCCGCGATCTCCCCCGCGTCGCGTCCGGCACCGCACCGGGACGGCCTCCCCGTATCCTCCGATTCGATGGGTCGACCGAGATCACCGAAGGGCCGGGCACGGGAAGCGAACGAGCGGCTGAAGCTCGAGTACCCCGACGCCGTCTGCGAACTCGATCACCGCAGTCCCTACGAGTTGTTGGCGGCCACGATCCTGTCCGCGCAGTGCACCGATGCCCGGGTGAACATGGTCACGCCCGCGCTGTTCGAGAGGTATCCCACGCCCGACGACTTGGCTGGTGCCGAGTCGTCCGAGCTGGAAGAGATCGTCCGCTCGACCGGCTTCTACGCCTCGAAGTCGAAGAACCTCATCGGGATGGCCACCCGGCTGGTGCAGGAGTACGACGGTGTGGTCCCGACAAAGCTCTCCGACCTCGTGACGCTGCCGGGGGTCGGGCGCAAGACGGGCAACGTGGTGCGCAGCGTCGCGTTCGACCTCCCCGGGCTCCCTGTCGACACCCACGTGGGGAGACTGTCGCGTCGCCTCGGCCTCACCGAGCACGACGACCCGGTGAAGGTCGAGATGGAGCTGAACGGCTTCGTCCCGGCCTCGGAGCGGGGCGACTTCAGCCTGCGTCTCATCCTCCACGGCCGGAGGGTGTGCCCGTCCCGCAAACCCCGCTGTGAGGAGTGCGTCCTCGAGGACTTCTGCCCGTCGAGCCTGGTGGCCGAGCCGGAGCGTCGGCGACGGGCGGGATGACGTCGGGCAGACCGTGAGGTCGGGTCGTAGTACCCCTTGCGCTCACAACGCACTGATGTACAATTTGTGGCGACCAGGTCCCGCCACCTGGTTGTGTTGCGAACGCCGGGATCCGCCGCCTGGCTTCGCTAGGTGCGACGGCCCCTCCCACCAGGGGCCGTCGCCGCGTTTTCGGTCAGGTTTCCGACACTCGCCAGGTCGCGCGGCTGCTATGTCGCGACGCGGGCGGCGCGCAGGAGGGCGCGCTCCGCATTCCGGAGCTGGCGTTCCGCCTCGTGGATCGCGGTCACCAGGTCGTCGCGGCCAGAGCCGGCGAAGGGCTCGGCCAGGCCGGCCGCTCGGCGGCGGAACTGGCCGACATTGTCGGCGATCGTCGACAGTTCGACAGCGGTGGATTCCGCAGATGCGCTCACCGCAGCGACGGTACCCGCAGCCCGCGCCAACGCGCAGGGTTCCAGAGGGGCGCCGTCAGTAGGCTCCGAGCGCGTGATCCCCGTACGCGACGACCTGCGCGCCCTCGAGGGCTACCACTCCGCGCAGGTCGACGTCGACGTCCGTCTGAACACGAACGAGTCGCCACTGCCACCGCCTGCGGCGTTCCGGGATGCGGTCGCTGCCGAGGTGTCGCGGGTCGACTGGCACCGCTACCCGGACCGCGCCGCGTCCGAACTGCGCAGGGCCATCGCGGACCATCACGGTGTCGACGCTGACCACGTGTTCGTGGCCAACGGCTCCAACGAGGTTCTCCAGACGGTCCTTCTCGCCTACGCGGGGCCCGGCCGACGCGTGGCCACGTTCGAACCCACGTACCAGATGCACGCCCAGATCGCCCGCGTCACAGGAGCCACTGTGGTCGAGGGTGAGCGGGCGGCCGACTTCACCCTCGATCCCGCGGAGATCCGCCGGGTCATGGCCGAATCCGAGCCGGACGTCACGTTTCTCACCTCGCCGAACAACCCCACCGGCCTCGTCGAGCCGCGCGCCAACGTCGAGTTGCTGCTCGCCGAGGCTCCCGGCGTCGTCGTGGTCGACGAGGCCTACGCCCAGTTCGCCGACTGGACGGCGCTCGACCTCGTTTCCGACGATCGCCCGCTGGTGGTCACTCGGACCTTTTCCAAGACATGGTCGATGGCCGGAGCCCGCCTCGGCTACATGATCGGACCCTCCTGGTTGGTGGCCGAACTGGAGAAGGTGGTCCTGCCATACCACCTCGATTCGGTGAAGCAGATCGCCGGCCGCCTGGCGCTCCGCTACTCCGATGAGATGAATGCCCGCGTCAGGCAACTCGTGGCCGAGCGCGAGCGCGTCAGCGAGGCCATGGCGGCGCTCGATCTCGATGTGTTCCCCAGCGGAGCGAACTTCGTGCTCTTCCGGTCCAAGGCGCCGGCCGGACGCGACATCTGGCAGGGCCTCGTCGACGAGAGCGTCCTCGTGCGCGACTGTTCGAGCTGGCCTCGGCTCGACAATTGCCTACGCGTCACCGTCGGGACACCCGACGAGAACGACCGTTTCGTCACCGCACTGGCCGGCGTGCTGGACCGGATGCGAGCCACCAAGGAGACCCCATGACCCGACGCGCCGAGCGGAGCCGTTCTACGAAGGAGACCTCGATCGAGGTCCGCGTCG
>CBFCWZ010000343.1:0-3684 GCA_965601935.1 uncultured Ilumatobacteraceae bacterium | reverse complement strand
GGTCTCGTGAGCTTCCTGCTCGGCCACGTGGCGTACACCGTCGCCTTCGCTGTGCGCGGGCTCGACGCGACGTGGACGATCGTGGGCGCGCTCGCGATGGCGGTGCCCTTCGTGGTGGTGCTGCGTTGGCTGCTTCCTCATGCAGGCGACATGCGCGTGCCGGTTGCGGTGTACGCGCTGGTGATCTCGACGATGGCCGCCCTCGCCGTCGGAACCGTGGCCCACGGCGGCGATGCGCGCATCCTCGTCGCCGCCGTCGGGTTCTGGGTGTCGGACATCGCCGTCGCCCGCAACCAGTTCGTGGCCCCCGGGCCGACGAACCGGTTGTGGGGACTGCCGCTCTACTACGGCGCCCAGTTCCTCTTCGCGTGGACCGTCGTGGTCTGACGCGTCAGCACGGCCTCACTGGCGCGCCATCGCGATCTTCAACCGCTCATCCGGGGTGATCAGGTGGTCGGCGTCGTCGGCGGCATCACCGATGTCGAGCTGTACCCATCTGATGCGGCCGTTGTAGGAGCTGTGGCCGGGGGCGTAATCGTCGCTGACCGACGTCGCGGTGTCCTCGCCGAGGTCGGTGGTCTCGTCCGCCGAGAAGACCATCGGCACCGTCGCACCGACCGATCCGCTCCCCACGACCTTGCCGTCGACGTAGAGGGACACCGACCCACCCTTGCCGAGCCCTCCGCCCTCGTAGTCGAATTCCATGCGCACCTGGTGCTCGCCTGCCGGCACCTCCGAGTCGGAGTAGATCTTGTGGAGTTCGAGTCCGAAGGTGTTGTAGCAGTACGCCAGCCGTCCCTCGTGCAGGTACAGCGACCACCCTCCGTACTGGCCACCCTGGGCGATGAGGACCCCCCGTGCCTCGCCCTCCGGCACCACGACCTCAGCCGTGACCGAGTGCGACTTGTTCTTCAGGTTGATCACGCTGCTCTCCGACAGGCGCTTCATCCCGCGGAACAGCAACTGGCTGGACCCCTGGACGAGGACGGGCCGTCCGGCGAGGTCGCTGTTGAAGCGCTCGACGCGGCGGTCGTCGAGTGGGAACACGTCGTAGCGAGTCCCCTCGATCATGAACCGGTGCTGCAACTCGGCCAACTTCTCCGGGTTCTCGGCCGCCAGGTCATGGGCCTGGCTCCAGTCATCGGGCGCATAGAGTTCCCACACGTCGGCATCGATGGGCGGGGTCTCCTCCCCGAGCAGCCATGGCGTGCTGTGTCTGGTGACGGCGGTCCAGCCCTCGTGGTAGATGCCGCGGTTGACGAACATCTCGAAGTACTGTGTGCGGCGTTCGTCGTCGGCGTCGGCGTGGTCGAAGGAGTACGCCATGTCGACTCCGTGCAACGGCATCTGGGCGACTCCGTTGACCTCCCGTGGCGCGGGCAGGTCAGCCGCCGCCAAGACCGTGGTGGCGATGTCGATGACGTGGTGGAACTGATCGCGGACCTCGCCCCGCGACTCCATTCCGGACGGCCAGTGCACGACCGTTCCGTTGCGGGTGCCACCCCAGTGCGACGCGACCTGCTTGGTCCACTGATACGGGGTGTCCATTGCATGGGCCCAGCCGACTGCGTAGTGGTTGAACGCCTCCGGCGTCCCGAAGCGGTCGATCCGCTGCGCCATGAACTCAGGGGTCTCCACACCGAGTACGCCATTGAGGGTGAGCAACTCGTTGAACGTTCCATTGGGGGTGCCCTCTGCCGAGGCGCCGTTGTCGCCGATCACGTAGAA
Organism: uncultured Ilumatobacteraceae bacterium; assembly: GCA_965601935.1. Lineage (GTDB taxonomy): Bacteria > Actinomycetota > Acidimicrobiia > Acidimicrobiales > Ilumatobacteraceae > CBFCWZ01. Next base: position 1,956 of record CBFCWZ010000343.1, on the reverse strand, counting down.
GATCAAGGTGTCGTCGAGAACGTCGAGGTCGTCGACTGCATCGACGAGCCGACCCAGGTGATGGTCGGTGTGCTCCAGGAATCCGGCGTACACCTCCATCTGGCGCGCCAGGACCGGCTTCAGTTCGTCGGGCATGTCGTCCCACCCCGGAATCGCGTCCGGGCGTGCCGTGAGCTCGGCATCCTCCGGGATCACGCCGAGTTCCTTCTGGCGCGCGAACGTGCGTTCGCGCTGCGCGTCCCACCCGTCGTCGAACTCGCCCTTGTACTTGGCCGACCACTCCTCCGGTACGTGGTGCGGGGCGTGGGTGGCTCCGGGGGCCCAGTACATGAAGAAGGGCTTGTCGGGCATCAGCACCTTCTGCTGGCGCACCCATTCGATGGCGTGGTCGGTCATGTCCTCGGTGAAGTGGTAGCCCTCTTCTGGCGTGCGGTCCGGCTCGACGGGGACGGTGTCCTGGTAGATGGCCGGGAAGTACTGGTTGGTCTCACCCCCGACGAAGCCGTAGAAGTGCTCGAACCCGCTGCCGGTGGGCCACCGGTCGAACGGGCCCATCGGGCTCGTCTCCCACACCGGCACCTCGTGGCACTTGCCGAACTGGGCGGTCGAGTACCCGTTCAGCTTGAGCACCTCGGCGAGGGGGGCCGCCTCGAGGGGGCGCAGCGAGTTGTACCCGGGCGCCGACGTTGCCATCTCGGTGATGCCGCCCATCCCGACCGAGTGGTGGTTGCGGCCGGTGAGGAGCGCCTGACGTGTCGGCGAGCACAGCGCCGTCGTGTGGAACCGGGAGTACTTCAGGCCCCGTCCGGCCAGACGTTCCGCCGTCGGCATGTCGCACGGCCCACCGAAGGCCGACGAGGCGCCGAACCCACAGTCGTCGATCAGCGCCACGATCACGTTCGGGGCACCTGCGGGCGGGCGCAACGGCTCGATCGGCGGGAACGCAGAACTCGGGTCGGACGCGTCGTAGGCGATGGCCCCCGGATGCGAGCGGGTGGTGATGGGCAGAACGGAACGGCTGGAGTCGGGCAGATCGGACATGGCACCCCTTCGGCACGATGATGCGGGAATACCGCGGACACTATCCCTGCCGCTGCGCCTGCGCCCGGCGTGCTCCCGGAGATCTATGGTCGCCCCATGGAACTGAAGGACAGTGTTGTCGTCATCACCGGAGGCGGGTCGGGGATCGGCGAGGCGTTGGCGCGGGCGGCCCACGCAGAGGGCGCCCGCCACGTCGTGGTGGCCGACCTCGACACCGCCGGAACCGAACGGGTCGCCGCCGACATCAGCGGCACTGCCGTCACCCTCGACGTCAGCGACGAAGAGGCGATCCGGCGGCTGGTCGACGAGACCGAGGACGCGCACGGCCCGATCGACCTGTTCGTCTCGAACGCGGGCTACGTCACGATGGCAGGCCTCGAGGATTCGAACGAGTCGATCCAGAAGATGTGGGAGGTGCACTGCATGGCCCACATCTACGCCGCCCGCGCCGTACTCCCTTCGATGATCGCCCGGGGCGAGGGATACCTCCTGAACACCGCATCGGCGGCGGGTTTGCTGACCCAACTGGGGTCACTGAGCTACTCGGTCACCAAGGCCGCCGCGGTGTCGATCGCCGAGTGGATCTCGATCTCTCACCACCATCAGGGCATTCGGGTGTCGGTTCTCTGCCCTCAGGCGGTCCGCACGAACATCGTCCGCAACAGCCCCGACAACATCGGTGAGGGCGACGACCTCGACGGCGGTGTCGCCTCGGGCGACGGAGTGCTGGAGGCCGACGACGTGGCCGCGATGTGCGTCGAGGCGATCCGCCGGGAGAACTTCCTCATCCTGCCCCACCCCGAGGTCGCCACCTACGCCGAACGCAAGGCCGCCGACCGCGAGCGCTGGCTGTCCGGAATGCGCCGCTTCCAGACCGCCCTCTACCCCGAGGGCATCCTCCCGGGCGACGCCATC
>CBFCWZ010000342.1:0-3686 GCA_965601935.1 uncultured Ilumatobacteraceae bacterium | reverse complement strand
CGTCCGCACTGGAGGCGATGGTCGACGCGGCGATCGCCTCCGAGCCCGAGGCCTGGGCCAAGTTCTGCGCCGGCGAGGGCAAGGCCATGGGCGCCCTGGTCGGCGCGGTGATGAAGGCGTCGCGGGGCCAAGCCGACGGCAAAGCCGTCAGCCAGCTCCTCCAACAGAAGAAGAGCTGAGCCCGTTCAGTCGGCCGGCGTCGCCACACCGCTCGGGAGGTTTTCTCCGCTGACCGTCGGCCGGGCGGTGCGGAGACGGGCCGGGATCGGGATGCTGTCGGCGTAGCGGGCGGCGATCGGCCCGACGATGGCCGTCACCAGCACGTAGCCGGCGGCGAGGGCCCCCAACTCGGGCCCGTCGACGAGGCTGGAGCCGAGGGCGGCGATGACGATCGAGAACTCGCCACGGGCGATCAGTGCCGTGCCGGCGCGCAGGCGGCCCCGGTCGCCGGCACCGACGCGTTTGGCTGCGTACCAGCCGGTGACGACCTTGGTGCAGGCGGTGAAGAGGGCGAGTCCTGCCGCCGGTGCGAGGTTGCGGAACAGGTCGGCAGGGTCGATCTGGAACGAGAAGAAGAGGAAGAACGTCGCCGCGAACAGGTCACGCAGCGGGAAGATCAGGCGCCCTGCCCGTTCCTCGGCCTTGCCGGTGAGGGCCAGCCCGACCAGGAAGGCACCGATGGCCCCCGACACGTCGACCTGCTGGGCCAGTCCGGCAACCAACACGGTGACGCCGAAGACGGCGAGGAGCAGTGACTCGTCGGACCCACTGGCCAGGAGGTTGCTGAACTGCTGGCCGTAGCGCAGGGCCAGGAACAGCATCACCAACACGACGACGAGGGCGATGCCGACACTGGTTGCCGTGGCGGTGATCGAACCGCCCACGATGAGAGCCGCGACGACCGGCAGGTAGACCGCCATCGCCAGGTCCTCGATCACCAGCAGGTTCAGGATCGCCGGTGTCTCGCGGTAGCCGAGCCGGCCGAGGTCGGCGAGGAGCTTCGACACGACGCCGGAGGAGGAGATCCACGTGACGCCGCCCAGCAGGACGGCGGCGACCGGGTCCCATCCGAGCAGCAGGCCCACGATCACGCCTGGGACGGCATTCGACAACATGTCGAGCACGCCCGGTGGGATACCGGTGCGGAGGCCGTCCTTCAACTCCGTGTCGGAGTACTCGAGGCCGAGGCTGAACAGGAGGAGGAGTACCCCGATCTCGGCGGCGATCGAGATGAAGTCCTCCGACACGTCGAGCGTGACGACACCGCCCTCGCCGACGAGGAGACCGGCGATGAGGTAGAGGGGGACCGGGGTGATCTGGGCGCGGCCCGCCAGGCGCGCCAGCACTGCGAGGCCGAGGACGACCGCGCCGATCTCGATGAAGGCCAGTGCCGCTTCGGCGCTGCCGGCCGCGAGCATCGGAGGCTCAGGCCACCATCAGGTCGCGCAGTGAGTTGAGGCCCTCCGGAGTTCCGACGGCCACCACCAGGTCGTTCGACTCGAACCGGAACCCGGGACCCGGAGCCGGGACCGTCTCTCCGTCGCGCAGCACCGCCACGACCGACGCCCCGGTTCGGGTGCGGTAGGCGCCATCGCCGATCGTCGTGCCGTCGGCCGTGGAACCCGGGGTCAGCTGGATCCACTCGAGTGTCAGGCCCTCGATCTCCTGCTGCACCGCCGTGACCACTTCGGTGACACGGCGGGCGCCGAGCAGGTCGTTGAGCGTGTTCGTGTCGTCCCTGGTCAGAGCCACCACCGTGCGGCACACGTCAGGGTCGACGGTGTCGTAGACGAGCACCTCCCGTCTCCCGTCGTGGTGGATGAGGACGGCGACGTCCTCACCCGACTCGGTGGTGAACTCGCGGCGAACCCCGACGCCGGGCAACTTGGTCTCACGCACAGTGGCCATCGGCACAGTCTGCCGTTGGTGGTGCGCACAGCACCAGGCCGGCGCGGGAAAGCCGGCGGTACTCTCGGCGACATGACCGAGAACTCCTCCACGCCTGTCGACGTCAAGCCGCGTTCGCGCGACGTCACCGACGGGATGCAGAAGGCTCCATCCCGCTCCATGCTCCGGGCCGTCGGCATGACCGACGACGACTGGGAGAAGCCCCAGGTGGCCATTGCCTCCTCGTGGAACGAGGTCACACCGTGCAACATGACCCTGCGCAAGCTGGCCGAGTGCTCCAAGGAGGGGGTCCGGTCCGCGGGCGGATTCCCGCTGGAGTTCGGGACCATCACGGTCAGCGACGGCATCTCGATGGGCCACGAGGGGATGCGCGCCTCGCTGGTGTCGCGTGAGGTCATCACCGACTCGGTCGAGACCGTGATGCACGCCGAGCGGCTCGACGGGTTCGTCGGCCTGGCGGGTTGCGACAAGTCGATCCCGGCCATGCTCATGGCTGCGGCCCGCCTCGATCTCCCGAGCGTCTTCGTCTACAACGGCTCGATCCTCCCGGGCGAACACAACGGCGTGGCCCTCGACATCACCAGCGTGTTCGAAGCCGTGGGTGCGTGCGCCGCCGGCACGATCGACGAGGACGAGTTGGCCGAGATCGAGCGCAAGGCCTGCCCGGGCGAGGGTGCCTGCGGCGGTATGTTCACCGCCAACACGATGAGTTCGATCGCCGAGGCGCTGGGGATGAGCCTCCCGGGCACGGCCTCGCCACCGGCCGTCGACGGCCGGCGCGAGGGCGACGCCGAACGGGCCGGAGCCACTGTTGTCGAGATGCTCCGACTCGGCATCAGGCCGCGCCAGATCATGACCAAGGAGGCCTTCGAGAACGCCATCGCCCTCACGTCGGCACTCGGCGGCTCCACCAACGCAGTGCTGCACCTGCTGGCCATCGCCAACGAGGCCGGGGTTGCGATCGAGCTCGACGACTTCAACCGTGTGGCCGAGAAGGTTCCCCACCTCGCCGACATGAAGCCGGGCGGCAAGTTCCACATGACCGACCTCGACCGTGTCGGTGGTGTGCCCGTCGTCCTGAAGATGCTGCTCGACGCCGGCCTGCTCCACGGTGACGTCATGACCGTGACCGGGAAGACCATGGCCGAGAACCTCGCCGACATCGACCCTCCCGGCCCCGATGGTGTGGTGGTCCACCCGGTCGATGCCCCCATCCACGAAGAGGGCGGGATCAACATCCTCCGCGGCTCGCTGGCGCCGGAGGGTTCGGTCGTGAAGGTGGCCGGTCTCAGCGAGAACCAGATGCACTTCGAGGGTCCGGCCCGCGTGTTCGACGACGAGTCCGACGCGATGGAGGCCATCCTCGCCGGCGACATCCGGCCCGGCACGGTGATCGTGATCCGCTACGAGGGTCCGAAGGGCGGCCCCGGCATGCGCGAGATGCTCGCCATCACCGGCGCGCTCAAAGGGGCGGGTCGTGGCGGCGACTGTGCGCTCATCACCGACGGCCGCTTCTCCGGCGGCACGTGGGGGTTCTGCATCGGCCACGTGGCACCGGAGGCCACCGACGGCGGCCCGATCGCCTTCGTACGCGACGGTGACGTGATCCGCATCGACGTGCCCACCAAGTCGCTCGACCTCTTGGTCGAGGATGCCGAAATGGCCGCCCGCAAGGACGGCTGGCAGCCCAACCCCGCCCGCTACACCTCGGGCGTGTTGGGCAAGTACGCCAAACTCGTCCAAGGCGCCGAAACCGGCGCCATCACCAACACGCTGTA
>CBFCWZ010000341.1:0-3705 GCA_965601935.1 uncultured Ilumatobacteraceae bacterium | reverse complement strand
GAGCGCGTCGACTCCCAGCCCGCATGCCGCGTCGAGCACTCGTCCGTGTTCCGGGATGGCGCGCAGCGCGAGGCGGACACCGGGTGTGTCGCAGCCGACGCGCGACCGGACGTCGTCGAGGAACCAGTGATAGTGGGAGGCGAACGCGGCGTAGTGGTCCGCCCGTGGCTCAGGTGCCGAGGATCTTCGCCTTCTGGGCGGCGAACTCGGCGTCGGTGAGGATCCCCTGCGCCTTCAGATCGGCGAGCTGTTGCAGCTGGGCGATCGTGTCGTCGCCTGCCGGTGCGGGCGCCGGTGCAGGCGGGGGTGGCGGTGCGGCCTGGGCTGCGGCGCCGTCGGCGTAGGCCTGGTCGTAGGCGGCCTGCTGCTGGGCGTACTGCTCCTGCTCCTTGGCGGCCCACTTCTTGTTCTGACGGTGGTGGACCCCACCGGCGACTGCACTGGCGGTTCCGGCGACTACGGCGGTGCGGGCAACTCCCCGCACAACTCCTCCACGGCGACGCATCATGTCTCTGCTTCTCCTTCGTTCTCGTTCGTTGGTTCAGTCGGCCAGTTCGGCCTCGAGGGCTGCGAGCTCGTCGAGGGCGGCGACGATGCTCTGGGTGGGGATCCGCCCGCTGTCGACGAGGAATCCGCCGGCCTCGCGGACGGCGATGGCGAACGGGGCCGCCCACGTGTTCTCGTAGACCAGCAGGACCGCTCGGGTGTCGACCTCGAGCGCCTCGCCGGCCGAGGCAAGGTCTTCCTCGCCGAGGATCCCGGTGGAGGCACCGTCGAAGATGTCGACGTGGACGGCCTCGTCGGCGGGGAGGTCGGAGATCTCGACTGCCTGCACCGATCCATCGGACAGCTTGCGAATGAACATGAGGTCGAGGATGCGGATCAGCCCGCGGTCGACCAGATCGAGGAGGGGCGGAGCGGCCGCACCTGTGAGGGGCTCGCTGAACTCGATGAGCAGCCAGTCGATCGGGCCCATCTCCTCGATGTTGTCGCTCATAGCCGTACCTTTCTGCCGGGGCGTTACGGCCAGACAGTACCTGATTCGTGGAGGCCACTCCCGCCGGGCGCGGCACTTCTCCGAACCCCGGAGTCGTCCGGTGCGACGTCGTCGCGACGGTGTTAGTAGCCTCGCCGTCCACGCCACTGTGGCGCAGAAGGGGAGACATGACCGACGCCGAGAACAACACCCCGCGCATCGAACCCGTGGAGGAGGTCAGCCCCGAGTTGGCGGAGATCCTGCAGGGTGCCCTCCTGCTCGACGGGAAGCCGCTGAACATCTTCGGGGTGCTCGGCCACCACCCGAAGTTGCTCAAGCGCTTCAACCTGTTCGCCGGTTTCTTCCTGAACAAGGGCATGATTCCCGCCCGCGAGCGGGAGATCGTGATCCTCCGGGTCGGCTGGAACGCCCGCTCCGAGTACGAATTCGGCCAGCACACGATCATCGGCCGCGACGTCGGGCTGAGCGATGACGAGATCGTCGCTCTGACGCGGCACCCCGACGCACACGAGTGGAGCGGGGCGGACCGGGACCTCATCGCACTCGCCGACGAGTTGGCCGCCGACGACCGGGTCGGTGACGACACGTGGGCGCGGCTGGCGACCCGCTGGTCCGAGGCAGAACTCGTCGAGCTCCTCCTGGTCGCCGGGATGTACCGCCTCGTGTCCGGCTTCTTGAACAGCACCGGCGTCCAACTCGACGACGGTGTTCCCGGCTTCCCCGACTGATGACGCGGGGTGGACGGGCGGTGGCTCGTCTCGACGACGGCGTCCCCGGCTTCCCCAGCTGATCACGCGGGCTGGACGGGCGGTGGCCGGCGACTCGTCTCGCCGATCACGGTGAGCAGCCAGAGCAGTGCCAGGCCGAGCACACACGCCAGCGCGACCGAGGCCGCGCCGAGGTCGAGCCACGCACCGACCAGCCCCACCACCAAGGGCCCGGTGATGCGGCCGACGTCCTGCATCACCGCGATCCCTGCGAGGAACTGGCTGGTCGCGTCCGGAGGCGCGAGGTCGCTTCCGAGGGTGAGCATCGTGCCTGCGCTCATCCCGTTCCCGATCCCCATCACGACACCCGCGACGATCACCGCCGAGGTCGACCCGGCGAACCCGAGCATCACGAGGCCGACGGCGATCAGGCTGAACGCGGGGACCATCGCGGCGAGCCGGCCCCACCGGTCCATGATCCACCCCGCCACGGGGAACAGGAGGAGGTCGGCGGCCGTTCCGATGGCGACGACAGCACCGACGGCGGCCGCGCTGAGGCCCAGTTCGTTCCCGATCAGGGGAAGTACGACGTAGCGGCCTTCGCGGGCCGTCATCACGAGCAGTGGGACCACACCTGCCGTCATCAGCAGCCGGAGGTGTCGTCGTAGGGATGCGAGGAGCGGCGCCGGCCGTGAGGGCCGCTCGCGGCCGTCGAGCGCGGGCAGTGGGTCGCGGCGGCTCAAGAGTGCCGGAACCAGCCCGGCCCCGCTGAACAGGCCGGCCACGAGAAAGGTCCATGCGAACCCGATCGTGTCGGCCAGCACACCACCGAGGAGAGGGCCGAGGAACATCGACAGTCGGAACGCTCCTCCGATCAGGGCCATCGAACGGCCCCGGAGCCGGGTGGCCACCCGGCGGGTGATGTAGGTCTGCCGTGAGATGCGGATGCTCACGTTGGCCGCGCCGGCGGCCATCCGCAGCGCCACCAGCGCGACGGCGAAGGTGGTCGCCCCGAGCAGCATCGTGGAGAGAGCGAGTACGACGAGGCTCCAGTCGAGGATGCGCTGTGAACCGACGCGGGCGATCACGGCGCCGGCAGGAAGCCCTCCGACGAACGCGCCCGCTCCGACCGCGGCGAGGATCAATGACGTGAAGGCGATCGAGAGGCCCGACTCGGTGAGATAGAGCGGGAGGACCGGGACGAGGACGCCCACCCCCAGGGTGCTCGCCGTGATCGGGAGGTACACGGGGAGTGCCAGGCGACGCAGCACGTCCCGCGCCGAGTCCGAAGTACCGGAGTCGGCGTCTGATGCGTCGATGGGTGTGCGCTCGGCCAGGCTGGCTACGTTACGCAGCGAGCCACACGACACGCCCACATCGACAGTGGAGAAAGCGGGAAACGAATCGATGAACGAAGCGCTCAGCGAGTCGGTTCGCGAGCTCGTCGATCACGCCGAGATCACCGCGCTGGCGGTCGCGTACTGCTGGACCATCGACGGCCACGACTGGGACGGGCTCGACGACATCTTCACGGCCGATGCGACGGCCGATTTCGCCACCGCAGGCGTCCACGACGGCCGCGACGGGATCAAGCAGCGCATCGAGGTGGCACTCGGGTCGCTCGACGCCAGCCAGCACTTCGTGGCGAATCATCAGGTGTGGGTCGACGGCGACACGGCTCGCCACCGTTGTCAGATGCGGGCGCAACACGTGCGTCACGCCGCCGACGGCGGCCCGAACTACATGGTGGCGGGCCGCTACGAAGACCGTCTCGTGCGAACCCCCGACGGCTGGCGGATCGCGCACCGCGACCTCATCATCTCCTGGACCGATGGCAACATCCGGGTGGTCCGTCCCTGACGGTCGCGGTCTGCCCCGGGTTACCGAGAGCGGATTCAGAATCCCCGGGGTCGCCCACCTAGATTTGTGCCACCGGCGGCGGTCGGCCCGATCATGGAGGGAACAAACCGATGTTGAGCTCACGGCGGAGTGGCTTCACCC